>JAEZKE010000084.1 GCA_023436175.1 Methanobacteriota archaeon | reverse complement strand
TGCTGATCTGCAGATTCAACACCTACAAAAAGGGTTATACACCCTGCGTCCTTCATTTTTTGCAGAATATCCCTTGATAAAGTATCTACTCGGGCTGTACATCCCCAGTACACATCTAAATCTCTTTCTTTCATGCTTGTGCATATTTCTTCAACGCGCCGCTTGTTTACAGTGAATGTATCATCCATAAACGCTATCATATCCGCGTCATGGTCCTTAATCAGGTGTTCCATTTCATCAACGATATTTTCAGCAGACCTTAATCTCAACTTATGACCATGCATGGCTGCTGATGAACAGAATGAACATTGGAATGGGCAGCCCCTTCCGGAAATAAGTGTTCCCACAGGCAGTTTTGAATTTAAAATTTTGTACTTGTCCATAGGGAGAAGGTGCCTTGCAGGAAATGGTAGTTCATCCAGATTTTCGATAATCGGCCGTGGAGGTGTTTTAAAATCTTTAGTAGCTATTCCCTTAACTTTTCTTAAATCACCGCCGCTTTCAATGGTCTCTGCCAGTTCAAGCATGGTGTATTCACCTTCACCACAAACCACTATATCTACAAAATCATTCTTTAAAACTTCGTTATAGGTAAAAGTAGGGTGATATCCTCCTAAAACGACATATGCATCAGGACACACTTTTTTCCCAATTTTAGCAGCCCTGAGGCCCTGATCAATTGCGGGGGTAACTGCAGTAACAGCTATAATATCTGGTGAATACTTTGGAATTTCTTTTTCAAGTTCTTCCCAGCTCATTTCAAGGGCAGAACCATCTATGATCTTAACATCAATTCCATTTTCTTCAAGGACTGCAGCTATATATGCTATACCTAATGTAGGAGCTACAAGACCTATGAATTTATATTTTGAAGCAGTGTCTGGGGGGTTTATTAATAAAACTTTCATTGTATCACCGTTACGTCTTTCTTTTGTAAAATCTTATAAATTTGAATCAATTCATTTGATATCAGTAATTGTTCTTCTAAATAAGGTTATCTACTTTTTAGATAAACCCGTTGATTTTATGAATTTACTCTACAAAATTTCTTCATCCTTTTGTAGTGAAGTCATTTTTTTATAATTATTCCAATATCTTAATGATTACTTCATAATAAATAAATTAAGAATCTATGTAGGAAATTATAACTAATATAAATGTACAATAACCAATTTAATTATTCTATGGCTTTACTTTAGGCAAAATAATTCCCTCTTCCTTATCAACCATTATGTCAATTAAATATGGCTCTTCTAACTCCAAAGCATTTTTAACTGAGTCAAATATTTCACCAGGTGAATTTACTCTCTTCGATTTAATTCCATATGCATCTGCAATCTCAAGGAAATCAGGATTTTCAAGTTCTACCTCATATCTTTCCCGATAGTGCATATCCTGCCATTGTTTTATAATTCCAAGGCAGCAGTTATTTATAATACAGATTAAAATAGGGAGTTTTTCCTGGGCAATCACTGCAAGTTCCTGCATTGTCATCTGGAATCCTCCATCACCAGCCACCAAAACTACTCTTTTTTGAGGATCTGCAAGGGAGGCGCCAATTGCTGCAGGCAGTCCATAACCCATAGGTCCAAAACCTCCCGAAAAAAGAAGTGAAGAAGGCCTTGTTATCTTTTTAAGCAGATTAACCCATGTGGTATGTGTTCCTGCATCACTTATTGTTGTTGAATCATTTGAGGCATCTAATATTTCTTTTATAGCCCTTTGAGGTTTAATTGGGACATCAGGGTAATTGGTTTTAATTTCATAAGTTCTTTTATGGTTTTCTAATTCCTGAAGCCATTCATTACTATTTTGAACAGTTATATTTCCCATGTTATCTAAAAACTGGCCAACATCTCCTTGAATCTTAACATTACCTTCTAAGACATTGGCGTCAAGATTTACATGAATTATTTCAGGATTTCCGATTCCAAGTACCGTTCGCTCTGAAAATCTACAACCAATGGCAATCAATAGATCACAATTTTTACCTGCAAAGTTTGCAGCAGTTGTACCCCTGAGCCCCATCATTCCAAGACAAAGTGGGTGATCTTCAGGTAGAACACCCCTTGCAGAATATGTAGTTGTAACTGGAATGCTGTATTTTATAGAAAAATCACGGAGTTTGTTTACAGCATGCGCCCATATTACCCCAGTTCCGGCAAGAATAAGAGGCCTTTTAGATCTTTCTATTAATTTAACTGCATCATCTATCCCTTTTAAAGAAATATCTTTATATTTTACAGGTTTATTCATCACTGCAGATACATCAACATTGGCATTTAAAATATTTTTTGGAAAATTTAAATGGACAGGTCCTGTTTTACCATGTTTTATCATTTCAATTGATTTTTTTAATTTCAAAATGCCATCATGTGGATCTTCAATATGGAATGTTTCCAAAGTGATTGGCCTGAAAACACCTTCAACATCAACATCCTGAAACATATTCTTCCCTTTAAGATCAGTATCTACATCTCCAGTAATAACAATCAATGGTATTGAATCTTTAAAAGCAGTTGCAACTCCCATAGTCAAATTTAATGCTCCAGGACCTGCTGTTGAAATACAAACACCAAATTCACCAGATACTCTTGCATAACCATCTGCAGCATGTGCTGCCCCCTGTTCATGGCGCATTAAAACATGTTTTATCTTTGAACTTCGCAGTGCATCGTAAAAAGGCAAAATTTGTTCTCCAGGATGCCCAAAAATAAATTTAACACCATTCGACTCTAAAATTTTAACAAGAGCATCTGCACATCTCATATTATATTTCTCTAGATTCATCATGGATAAATATGGTTTTTATGTCTATTATAGTTGCTGTTAGCGTTATTATTCCCAATTAAATTCTTTTCCAGTTATCATATTACTCCTATTATAATTAACCTCTTATATTGGCTCCTTTCATGCTTAATAAACAAATTATATAATTTAATTCAAAATTTAAGATTATTTACATTTTTAAAATAAATCTCCAAAATATTCTCATGTTAAAGCTTACTATTGTCTAAAACTGAATATTATAATATTAATTTTCATTCCGATTAATTAAATTAATTATTTAATTAATTAAATTTATATATTTTAAATAAACATGATTTAATAATAATAGACTTATTCATAATTATAAATCCCCATAAATAAACTTTCTGTTACTATAAGGTGCTTATTAATGCCAGAAATTCCAAAAAAGAACATAGAATTTGATTTTACAAAAATAAAATCCTACTTAAGAGCTAATGAAGAACATAACATATTATATCTTCATGCATTAATTGCAGTAATAGGAAGTGTAAGTGCATTACTTATTTTAGAAGGAGGACATGAATCATTACCTTCTACACTACATTACTTATTAGTACTTGTGGAAAAAACATGCGTAATCATTGTAATTGCCTATATTGTTTCACGCATTAAATATTTTCAGGAGATACTGGAAGGTAAATTTACTCTTAAAAATCAGGCTGTAATTATCTTATTATTTGGGATAATTTCCATCTTTGGTTCATATTCAGGGATAGATGTCTTTGGTGCCATTGCAAATGTTAGAGATCTTGGGCCAATGATAGCTGGTTTAATTGGAGGGCCAATAGTAGGTTTAGGGACTGGACTTGTTGGTGGAATTTATAGGTACTTCTTTTTAGGAGGGCCAACTACATTACCCTGTTCCATAGCTACAATTCTAGCAGGACTATTTGCAGGGATTATTTTTATGGTAAACGGGCGTAAATTCATTGGAATCTTTGGAGCAGTGATCTTTGCAGTCTTAATGGAAATGTTTCATATGCTACTGACAATTTTCCTTGTACAACCCTATTCACAAGCACTGGCAATTGTTGAAGAAGTTAGTGTCCCTATGATTTTTGCAAATGCAATGGGAATCCTTGTTTTTTCGCTCATAATATCAAACTTACTAAGAGAAAAGAAAACTGCAGAAGAACGTGACATGTATTTTGATGAACTGGAAAGGAAAAGAAATGAGCTAAAAGTAGCACAAAAGATTCAACAGACTTTTATACCAGATACAATTCCTTTATTAAAAGATTATGATATTTCTGCTTTTAACATGCCTGCCAAAGAAGTTGGAGGCGATTTCTACGACTTTATTCCAGTTACAGATGACAAAATGGGTATTGCAATTGCCAATGTTTCTGAGAAAGGTGTTCCTGCAGCCCTGTTAATGGCACTTTCCAAAACTATTGTCCAGACAAAAGCCAGAGAAACTCAACATGTTTCAGATGTAATGGAGTACTTAAATAAACTGGTAATGATTGAAGCTGATTCTGGAATTGACTTAGCGCTATTTTATGCGGTATTAGATACAAAAAGTAAAACTCTACGCTATATAAATGCAGGTAATGATTCTCCATTACTATTTATGAAAAATAGTGAAAGTATTGTAAAACTTGCAAATGAGAATTTTCATCTAGGTAAAATAATAAACAAGAAATTTGAAGAAAAAGAAATAGTTTTAAATTCTGGAGACATTATTATTTTCTACACAGATGGACTTATCAACGTTTTAAATGAAAATAAAGAATCTTTTGGAATTGAGAGGCTTAAAATTATCCTCAGAGAAAATTACAATTTATCGCCAAAGGAAATGATCCATAAAATAAAACAGGAAATTTCGTTATTCACTAATGATAAAACTCAAATTGATGATATGACTTTAGTGGCGCTGAAAGTCAGATGAACTAATTTAATTTTTATAATCTAAACTTTATTTCATACTTTACAACTTATTCTCAAACTCATGAAGTAATGCTGTTTTTAAATCTTATTTTAAATCAATTAATTTATTACTCTTAAATTAGATAATAATAGTATATTAAGACTCATAATTTGAAATGTTACCTAACTTGAGGAGATAAAAAATGTCAAGAGATTTAGAAGCTTTACTCAAGGAAGAAAGGATATTCACACCCCAAAAAGATATTGTAGAAAAAAGTAACATAAAACAGTGGATGAATAAACATGAAATAAAAAATTATGAAGAATTACTTAAAATAGGGAAAGATAAACCTGATTGGTTCTGGAACGAACTTTCAAAAGAATTAAAATGGTTTAAACCATATAAAAATGTCTTAAAATGGAACCCTCCCCATGCAGAATGGTTTTTAGATGGAAAATTCAATATAATTCATAATGCATTAGATAGGCACATTAAAAATGGCAAAGGAGATAAAATAGCTTATATTTGGGAAGGAGAAGACGGAAAAGTAAAAAAAATAACATACCATCAGCTATGGCGTGAAGTAAATAAATTTGCAAATGCATTAAGGAGACTTGGCATTAAAAAAGGGGATACTGTAAGCATTTATCTGCCTATGATCCCTGAACTTCCGGTGGCAATGCTTGCATGCGCTAAAATTGGGGCTATTCATTCAGTTGTTTTTTCAGGGTTCTGGGCAAAGGCATTTCAAGAAAGAGTAAATGACGCCGAATCAAAGGTAGCCATAACTACAGATGGGTTTACAAGAAGAGGGAAATTAATACCTCTTAAAGAAAACGTGGATGATATACTTGTAAACACACCTACAATTAAAAACCTTATTGTCATCAACAATGCAGACATAAATGTTGAAATGCATGAGGGTAGAGACCTCTGGTGGCATGAAATTATAGAAGATATGAGCGATGAATGTGAAACTGAAGTTATGGACTCCGAAGATCCTTTATTTATTTTATACACATCTGGGACCACAGGAAAACCAAAAGGAGTGGTGCACGTTCACGGCGGGTACGCGGTTGGAATTTATGCAACTTTAAAATTTATTTTTGATCTTAAAGAGGATGATATATGGTGGTGTGCTGCAGATATTGGATGGATAACAGGACACAGTTATATAGTCTACGCTCCACTTTTATTAGGGGTAACATCCGTCATATTTGAAGGTACTCCAGATTATCCAGATCCAGGCAGGTTCTGGGAGATAGTAGAAAAATATGGAGTGAACATCTTATATACTGCCCCTACAACAATACGAATGTTCATGAAATACGGCCCCAAATGGCCTGAAAAATATGATTTGAGTTCCATAAGGCTTCTTGGATCTGTGGGCGAACCTATAAACCCAGAAGCATGGGTATGGTACTACAAATATATTGGTGGGGAAAAATGCCCCATTATGGATACATGGTGGCAAACTGAAACTGGAATGCACATTATAACACCTATGCCAATATCTGAACTTAAACCAGGTTCTGCAGTTATGCCTTTCCCAACAGTCCAGGCAGATGTTTTAGATGATGAAGGCAGGTCTCTGACTGAAAAAGGAGGCCATCTCGTAATTAAAACTCCATGGCCATCCATGCTCAGAACCATTTATGGAAATCCCCAGAGGTACATTGACACGTACTGGAGCGAATTTGAAAACATGTACCTGAGCGGGGATGTCGCAAGAAAAGATTCTGATGGTTACTTCTGGATCCAGGGACGTGAAGATGATGTTTTAAGCGTTGCAGGACATAGAATAGGCTCTGCCGAAGTAGAATCAGCCCTTGTGAGTCATGAATCAGTTGCAGAAGCAGCAGTTGTTGGAAAACCAGATCCAATTAAAGGTGAAGATATTTCAGCATTTGTTATACTCAAAGAGAATTTTAAACCCACACCGGGACTCAAAGACACCCTTAAATACCATGTTAGAGTTGAAATAGGCCCTGTTGCAACGCCAAAATACATAAATTTCGTTGATGACCTCCCAAAAACAAGAAGTGGGAAAATAATGAGGAGGGTTATAAAAGCTAAGGTTAAAGGTGAAGATGTGGGAGATATAAGCACCCTCGCAAATCCAGAAGCTGTTGATGGACTTGATAAAGCTATCTAATTGAGTTACTTAGTTAAAATGTAGATAACAGGAATATAAAAATAGAATTTGGCTTTTTAGCCATAATTTTATTATTCTTCCTCTTGATAACTTCCATTATACTCTCCAGACCCTGTAACCTTAAATACAACTGCCTGGGCAATCCTTTCCCCTTTTTTAATTTGATAATCAAATTCGCCATAATTGTAAACCATAAACTGCAGTGTTCCGTAAAATCCAGGGTCACCTACTGCTGTATGGACTGAGATAAAGGATCTGTTAAGGGTGGAACGTGGACGGTAAAGCATTGAGTATCCCTTTGGGATTTTAACCTTCGGCGCCACTGTAACCGAGTAAGCTGTTTTTGTTTTTAAAGTGTAGATTGGGCCTTCAAGCTTTTCTAATTCTGGAAGATTTTTCTCGTTGTCAATTAAAGACCCTGCACTTTTTTGAATAAACACGTCTTCTAATGGTAAATCAATTCCTGAAGGCTGTATAAGTCCTTTGAAATCTGGAAATAGTTTGGTTAATTCTTTTTCGCCTAGAATACTAAAACACCTCATTTATACCTGTTTTTTTCCTAATAAACTTCATAAAATTCATAATAAATAATTATACTAATCGGATAAACCAGCGTCTACATTTTTGATGTATTTCACTTTTAGTTTTATAAAATTAACCCATATAAATCTTTTTAAAAATTGATGAAATTTACAATTTCCGAATGTTAAAAATCGAAGATTTTTAAATTTTCAAAAAAAATAAGTACTTTTCAAATGTTCTAATTCAAAACCTAAAAATAATATCAATGTATCTAATAAGCTGTTTAAATTAGATATTATCCCACATAAAGATCCGCCAGACTTTACTTTTCCTTTTTTACTGATAATTCCATTTGGATAATATATCAGTTATTAGCCACAAAATTGGATAAATAACACCGCTTTTGTTTAGTGCATTTTTGTATAAAATCAATCAATAGTGTATAAAATAAAGCATAAAATTTTTCCAGTATAAATAGATATATACTGATGAAATAATATCTTATACTACAATTAATCATTTTTTTTTATATTATAACTAATTATGTGATAGAAATGAACTCAATATTTAATTTTTCAGAACTTGAAAAACATTTAGACTTTAATAATCCTACATTCCCCAATTCTATCATATATGGTGAATTTTTAATTTATTCTGGAGAAATCATCATAAGATATATAGATAGAAATCTTAGCTATCTTTTTTTATCCATTAGCTTATTCCAAAGGAGTAGGAAATTTCTTAAGAAACATACCTATTTTTACGGTGAGTCTTTACTCAATGAATGTTACGGAATGTTTTCTCTTGCTAAAAAAGGTATAGACTCCAAAAAAAACTTTAAAAAATCAATAAAACTGGCTGAAAAAGCTAGATATGAAGGTTTAAAAGAGGATATTTATATCAGTAGATCATTATTTAATGAAGGTGTTTCGAGAGTAGAACTAGCAATGATAGGTGAAAAACCTATAAAACATTTAAACAAAGCCATAGAACTATTTCAAAAAGCTAGACTTAAAGGATTTAAACCAAACACCGAAATTTATGCAAATGCATTATGGTATGAAGGTACATCTTTGGATGCATTAGCTAGAATAGGTATAAATCCTCAAGAGAATTTGAATAATGCTATTGATCTTTTTAAAAAATCCAGATTGGAAGGTTTAAAAGAAAATACACATAATTATGGGTTAAGTTTAATGAATGAGGGAAATGTAATGCGAACATTTGCTCTTTTTGGAATTAAACCTGTAAATAACCTTCATAAAGCCATAAACTTATATGAAAAAGCTAGAAAAAAAGGTTTAATTAGAAATACTCACCAATATGGTTTAAATTTAGTAAACGAAGGGCTTGTAAGATCATTTCTAGCTAAATTGAATATAAACGTTATAGAAAACCTAAATGAAGCTGTCAATCTTTTTGAAAAATCTCGAAGTAGCATAAGAAGTATTTTTGAATATGGTAAAATTCTTACTAACGAAGCCAATGCAAGAAGTTATCTTGCAGATATTGGAATTGATACGCAGTTTAATATTAAAGAATCATTGAAACTCTACGAAGAAGCCGAAGAATATCTGATAGAAAATAAACTAAATTATGCTAAAAATTTAAACAACCAAGGTACTACTAAAATAGAGATTGCTACTCATGGTATTAACCCAATAAATAATTTAAATGATGCTATAACTCTTTTTGGAAAATCTAAATCCCTTTTTGAAAAAAACACATCTGATTATATAGGCACTTTAATTAACGAAGCAAGTGCTAGATCTAAACTTTTAAACATGCATATTGACACTGAAAAAAACCAAAATAAGGTTGAAAATCTTTATTTAGAAGCAAGAAATTTTTATATTAAGTCTAATGATAAATTAAATTTAATAAGGGTCAATTTTTACCTTGGTAAAATAAAATATTCCAAAAATGAATTTTTAAATGCTTATGAATACCTAAAAGAATCCATTTATTTAATTGAAACCATAAGATCATCAATAGAAATACCTGAAATGAGAAAAGCTTATTTTGAAAGTGTAGTTGGAGTTTATAATAAAATTATTATGACTGCTATCGCTTTAGGAAAATATGAAGAAGCATTTAATTATTTAGAATCATCAAAAGGGAAAATGTTTCTCGAATTTCTAGCAAATGAAAAAAAGAAAATAAAAGGAGATGATAAACTCATTGGTAAATATGTTCATATTTTAAAAGAAATAAGAGAAAAAGAATCAATGATTTTAACAAAAAAATTAGATATAAAGGCCGAAGAAGAATTAAGAAATTCAATCCACGAATTAAAGAAGACATATAATAAAATTTTAATGGAAATAAAACTAAGTGATCCTGAATATTATAGTATTGAAACAGTTAAAACGATATCTTTGGATAAACTATCAAATATTTTAGAGAAAAAAACTCTTATAGAGTATTTTGTAGGTGAAAAGCTTTTAATATTCATTTTAAATGAAGATAAATTGATTGTAGAAGAAAGTAAAGTAACTGAACGTGAAATCTCCAAAAAAACTGAGCAATTTAGAAAAATTATAGATATACTCGAAAAAGAAGAAGATCCAGATAGGATAAATAAAAAAATTGAGGATGCAGAAAATGTTCTTAATTGGTTTTACAGCGTATTAATTGAACCGATAAAAGAACATTTAAGTTCTGATCTTGTCATCATTCCCCACAAAAATTTACACTTAATACCATTTAAAGCTTTAAAAGGCAGTAAATACCTATTAGAAGATCATAAAATCTCTTTTGCACAAAGTGCATCTTCTTTACAATTTTTAAGATCAAGTACACAAGATAAATCTTTAGTTATTGGTAATCCAACTTGTGATTTGGATTATGCAGAAAGTGAAGCTATAGAAATTGCAAAAACTCTTAAAGCAGATCTAATTCTTAGGGATGATGCTAAAAAAGAAAAAATAATTGAACAGATTAAAAATAAAGATATTATCCATTTTGCATGCCATGGATGTTTTGATAAATACTATCCATTATTCTCAGGAATAAAATTGAATGATGGAATTCTAAATGCCATTGATTTCATGAATATTGAGTTGAATTCTAATTTAGTTGTTTTGTCAGCATGTGATACAGCTATAGGTACAATAACTCATGGTGATGAAATTGAAGGATTAATACGTTCAATTCACTATGGAAATTGTAGATTTATTATAGCTTCATTATGGAAAGTTATGGAAGGATCTACAAAAGAATTATTCTTGAATTTTTATAATGAAAATGGAGATATGGTAGATAATATTAGACAAGCTGAACTTAAATTACTTAAGAAAGGGTATAATTTTTATCAATGGGCTCCTTTTCAAATATATGGGATATAATTCTTATTTGATACAATTAAATTACTTTTCAAACGTCTAACTTAAATCAACTTATCTAAACTTTTACCAATTATTGATAATTCGCTTAATTTTAGATTCTAAATAATAATAAATAAGGCTTAACATAGGTGTATCTTGACCGTTATTAAAAATATGTGAAAGTTCATCATAATCTAGTGGTATGTACTCTTTACCTTCAAAGTTTATTTTTAGATCTTTATTTCTTAATTTTAGTCTTAGCTCTTTATTTCTTAAATATTCCCAATGTTTTTTATAAAAATCTTCTCTAGTAAAGGGTAGTTCATTCATATCACAGAATCTAAATTCAAAATTTTCATTTTTATTAGATTTTAAATAAAAAACATTTACTATAGGTTTTTCAAAACGAGCATAATCATATCTCTCTTTTAGGGAATATGCCACTATTAGCTTTGATACTCCTTCAAATAATGATAATTCCTTAGATAAATTTGAGAAATTACAGGATACAATGTCATTGTAAACAGGTATTAAATTCTTAAAAACTATTTCTATGTTTCTTTTCATAGCATTAATTGAGTAATATCCTGTTTCCACTCCATGAGAATTTTTTTCCCAATCTCGAGGCATATAAACCCTATTTACTTCTTTAACACCTTTTAAATCTAAAAAATCAAGAGCTTCAATAAATGATATTTCATTGAAAGAAGGATATATTCTATTAACAAGTTTTTTTTCACTATCTATTTTTTTAATCTCTTCAATTTTAAACGAATTTTTATTATCCATTAATTTATAAGTATGTGATGTTTCAAGAGCTGTAAATAACACTTCATTTGCAGCGAACTCATTACAAAGATATAAAACTCGGTCTTCCAATATTTTAGTAATTTTATCTCCTATTATTTTTCTAGCATAACCTTTTGGATTAGTTTTCATAGGATTATTTCCAAAATGACCTTTTGCTTTGAAAATTCCTAATTCTCTAAACCCATCAAGTATATCGAGAGAACGGTCATTTTTACCTAATTTTACCTTTTTTATTTGAATGTCATTTTTATTAAAAGGAATAGGAAAAAGATCATAACTTAATCCATTATTAGGCAATAATTTATAAACCAACCCTAATTTCCAAGTATCATCAAAATAAAATCTTTTTTTAATTATATCAAAATATCCCAATTTATCGTTGAGTTCGTCTAAAAAAGTATGAAGATAAACAAATTCATCAGAATATTCACCTAATGTAGATTCTGAATGTAACTCTAAGTTACGGAATTTTGCTTTTAATTTATCATAGTCATTTTTAAATTTTGCTTTTAGTTTATCATAATCATTTGTAAAATTAATATGTTTTTGAGAAAATGATTTCCAATATTTAACATAATCAGATTTTCCATATTCAATTATACCATTATCAACATTACTCAAATTGAGAGAAATAATAGTGGTTTTACCTTTATATTCTTTCAAAGGTTTTTTTCGAGTATTAAGAAGATTATCATGGATATAAACCCAATAAGCTGTATTATTATTTACGTCTACTCCAATATGCAAAACAGGGTTAGATGTTCCTTTTTTACTATAAGCATATAATGATGTTTCGATTTTAATTTTAGGATTTTTTGGATCAAAATTTTTAGGTAATTTCTTTATCTGAACCTCAAGTTTTCCATCAGGTATCCCTGAGCTCTTAACTAATTCTATATAACCATCAATATTAGGAAATTTATCCCTTTCTTTAATGTCTAGTTTAGCTTTATTAGGATTAATCAAACAACGAAGCATATTAACAGCATTTACCTCAGCCGAATCACTATTAGTATATGGAGTTGGATTTATTTCCATTTTAACCACTAAGAATGAAATTATCTAAATGTTATCAAGTTATTATATAGGATATATTTAATTTTGCTTTTAAAACTTTGTAATATTCCATAATATGAGAAATAGATTTATTTATTTTTATTTTTCTCAGATCTCGATATAACTATGACGATCTATTGATTAATGCATGTTATTGAGGCATCTTGAACTTGATTTGCCTAAGAACTATTAGGAGAGTATGAATATGATTAAAGAATATGTAAATATGTCAAAGATTCGGTTTTTATCCTCTAGAAAAGAGGAAAGTTTTCGCAGGATATCTGGAGCAATTTTAAGGAATTATGGTTATAAACCTATTTCTTTGAGTCCAGAATCTTTAGTTAGCGATAATTTACTGAAAAGTATTGAATATGGAGTAGATAATATAATATATACTAATGAAATTCCAGTTAATGATTATCTCAATATTAAACCTGTGAATCCATGTAATAGAGACTATATTTCATTTGATAGCAGATCTAATAATTTTAGAAATCTTGATGGGGTAAATGATGATTATGTTTTTATTAAACTAATGGAATTCTTCCCTAAAGAATATTATAGTAGAAAGGCCCTATTAGAAAAGCTAGAAGTGGGAGAGGATATTAGAATTAAGGGTATTTTATCATATCATAATCCAGATTATCTATTTCTTATTAGAAATACATTTAATAAACCAAGAGAAGACATATCTAGGAATTCACTGATTAATGCATATCTTTTACCAGTAGAACCATTAAAGTTACAAATAATTGAATATTTAAACATTATTAGGGAATTAAATGATGAAAAACCATTAAATCTTGGAGAAAGTATTGTTGATTCAATATTAAATATATATCAAACATGGGAATTATATGATAGACGTAGTTATGATTTTGAATTAATTAATGTTGGAGATGTTAATAGACCTGATTTGTTTATGAAGATAAGTAAGGATAATCTTCTGAATTACTCTGAATTTGATTTAAATGGATTTTTAGTTGATTTTAAATCTTAAATCATCTTTTATTAATTTTTAAAGTGGTAATAATGACTTATAAAGGAAATATAAATTCCACGCGTATTACTAATTAATTAAATTTAACAATGATTGTTAAAAATATTTATATATTTTATTAAATCTATCAATTTATATAATTCAAGAAAATAAAACGTAGAACTGCATTATATTGTTAAAATATTGAGCAATTAGGAACTACTATACATTGAATAATTATTATTTAACTCTTGATGTTTTAAAACTAAAAAGTGTAAAATTGATAGTTATGTGGGAAGATCAATCAGAAAGGATAGAAGAACTAATCTTTTTATTGAAAGAAAAAAAATCTGTACTTATGGCAGGTGCTGGTAGTAGCCAATGTGCTGGATATCCTTCATGGAAAGGACTCATTAAGAATCTAAGAAATGAATTTCATGAGGATTTGGACATAAACTTTGATGAAGATGAACTTGATATAGTTGCTGATGAAATAAAAAATCATGCAGAATCAGAAGGTCGTTTAAAGGAATATTATAACTATATTGAAGATACATTTCAACCAAGTGAAACCCATTGTGAAATACATGAAAATCTACTTCAACTAGATTTTTGTGCGGTAGTAACTACAAATTATGATGAAGTTCTAGAACATGCAATTGGAGGTATGCTTTCACAGGAATATGGATACACTCCTTGTAGACCTAAAGATTTGTGTTCAGATCGTTATTATCCGATTATTAAGTATTTACGTTCAATTTCACCTCTTAAAAAGCCCAATTCCGTATTACATCTACATGGCCACTATTTAAATCCCGATAAGATTATTCTCACACACGATGATTATGTATCCAGATATGGTAAGGTAATAAAAGAGTCCATAGAAAGTGCTGAAGGTGAAGAAAGACTGGCTGTAAAGGTACCTTTGGGAGAAATACATACAAAAGTCATTTGGTCATTATTAACAAGTTATAATTTTGTTTTTGTTGGATTTAGTATGGCTGATCCGTTCTTTTTAAAAATATTGGAGATTGCAAACTTTGATTTTGATTATCCCACTTCAATGCATCATGCAATAATGCCTTTTAGTACTGATGAAGACAAAGAAAGAGCTTCAATATTACTCGAACCAAGAGGAGTTAAGCCTATTTTTTACTATGTTCCAGAAAATAGTTCGGATCATAGTCTTTTAGAAAATTTAATTCATGAATTGGTAAGTAAACTTGAAGAAACTGGAGAATCAGAAGAAGGAACTGTAATAGAAGAAGAAACTGGAGAAGATCCAAGTTTAGATTCTGTATCTAATAACTTGCTGGAGTATTAAAAATGCAAATAAAAAGAGATGAATTAAATAATACTTTAAAGGAATTCGCTTTAAATGGGAATGGTATAGTTATAGGTGCTCCAGGTGTTGGTAAGACATTTTTATTAAAAAGTTTATGTTCTAACCTAATGAATAACAAAGTAAAATGTCTTTATTTACCTGTAGATAAACTAAGTTTTGAGAGAGAATCTGAACTTCGCGAAGAGTTAAATATTAAAACTAATTTTATTGAATACTTAAAAAAACAAAAATCAGATAATAAAAGAGGATTAATAATAATTGATGGGTTTGACGCGGCTCGATCTGAAGGTGTTCGCGATTTCTATTTGAATTTAATTAGAAAATTGATAAAGAAACTAGATGATTCTTGGAATATTCTAGTTAGTGTGCGGATATATGATGCACAAAAATCTGGAGATCTAATGGATCTTTTTCCTAAAAATAATTTTCATGTACAACATCATTATCAAATGATCGATATTAATTGTAGGCATTTTTTCGTTCCTGAACTCAAGGAAAGAGAAATAGAAGAATCTTTGAAAGATATGCCCTATATTTTAGATATTTATAAAAGAGGATCATCTGACTTTAAGAAAATATTAAAAACTCCATTCAATATTTGGCTGTTGGAAAAACTGGTTGAATATAGATCTGATTTATCCCAATTAAGCTCCATAACTTCAGAAATTCAGTTATTAGGTTTATTCTGGAAATATAGAGTTACTGATGGTAATTTAGGTAACACTAAAGAAATTCTACTTTCTAGAATAACACGAAAAATGGTTGAAACAAGTTCATTATCTATTCGTAAAGATAAAATTTATTATGGTGATGATGAAAAAGCTTGGAATTCCCTTTTGAGCTCAGAAATATTAATAAATGTCACTTCTACTGGACAAAAGGTATCATTTTCGCATAATATACTCTTTGATTATGCTGTAAGTATGTTGCTAATTGATGATAATTATGAACATATGATTGATTTTATTAACACAGATTTATCAAGACCATTATTCTTAAGGCCTAGCTTAAATTACTATTTTACTAGACTATGGTATTTTGAGCCAACTATTTTCTGGGAAAATTTTTGGAATCTATTTACTAGTGATGATCCCAATTTACATCTATTTTCACGTTTATTGCCAATTAAAACTATTGTGGAAGAAACAAAGAATATAGAAGAAATTAATCCATTATTTAGTTCATCTAAAGATTTATTGCAGTCGAACAGTGCAATATCTCGCATAATACAAGCATTAATAGCTTTAGAAATAAAAAATGATGATTTATGGGTTAAATTCTTAAAAAAGTCTGCAAAAAGGATAAGTGACGAATTTGCATTCGATTTAGCTAAAATAACTGAGATTATATTAAATAGGGCCCAAAATATAAATGATAACAATATAGTAAAATATTGCGGTAGTATTAGTCGATTATTATTAGAATGGGTTTGGAATAGCCGGATGAATGATAATTCAGGAAGAATAAATTTCATTGGCCGGTTGACTATTCCATTAGTAGTTAAAACATACAGAACTGATGCTAAAAGATCTCGTGAACTATTAAGACAAGTTTTAGAAGTTTTAAATGAAGAAAATTTTCCAATAAACTTAGTTTATATATTAACAGCAGAATTAAATAATGTTTGGCCAATAGATCCAGAATTCGCTGCTGAAGTCTACAAATCTGTTTTTAGATATCAAGAAAAAAGTGAATCTAAAACACCGATGGGTACGCCAGTATTACCTATGTCCAGTACTCGACGCCAAGATTATGAAATGTGCCATTTCCATTTAATAAATCATTTTCCTAATTTTATTAAAGACAGTCCCCTAATTGCTATTCAAGCTGGAATCAAATCATTGAATAACTATATCATTGAAAGAGAAGTTATTGTATATTTAAAAGATAAAAATGAATTAAATGAAATAATTGAGAAATTCAAATTTAGAGGCAAGGATGTAGAATATATTCCTGATGGTAGTTATATTTGGGATGATAATTTTACAAGATATGAACCTCTTAAAATTGGAAATGAAATATTTAAGTTTATTTCTGAATTAGAAGTAGATGATCCAATTTTTAGTTCTTTACTTGATGTTTTTGCTGAAAATGCACGTGTAGCTTTTTTCTGGAAACGCCTTCTAGAAATTGGTTCTGAAAAGCCGACTTTTGCCAATCAATTATATGAATTATGTCTAGCTATCCCTATTCAATTAGGGCTTGAAACAGTTCATGCATTAACTAAATTTATTGAATCTGCATCAGAGGAATTTGAAAATGAAAATTTATTTAAAATTGAAGAAAGCATTTTAAATATTCCCCATATTGAAAGTAGACTTGAAATGGATTATTTAAAAGATCGTAGGGATCGTTATTTATCCCGTATTCCATTTAATCTACTAAAAGATGATAAATCAATTAAAATTATGGAAAAAATTAAAGAAACTGGAAAAATACCAGATAATAGGCCTCCTGTGAAATTTGGAGAAATAACCTCTGAAATATATACAGAAGAAAAGATGTACAAAGACTCAGGTATAGATATTGAAAAATCTGAAAATCAAAAATTATACATGTTTTTCTCGAAAATGGATAAATTTACATCAGAATTTCAAAATGAAATTCCTAATAAAAAACAAATAATATCTCTCTTACCCTTAGCTAAAGAACTTTATAATGTCTTAAATGAAGATAATGATGCTGATGAACAGGTATCGAATTCTGCATGGACTAAACTTGCTAGTTATTGTGAGATAGTAAGTAGATCAGATAATGATCCTGAAAGCGATGAATTCAAATTCTGTAGAGAAGTACTTCTAGTTTGTGCAAAGCATTCTTATCCAAAACCAAATCCCGAATTTGATTTGAGATATCATTCTCCAGCATGGTCACCTGCTCCAAGAAATGAAGCTGCTATTGGTTTATCTTGGCTTGCAATATACAATGCAGATGAAGAAATCCTCAATACATTACAAAATCTTATTTCAGATGAAGTGCCTTCAGTTAGATATTTAGCTGTGAGACAATTATCTCGACTTTCAATAAATGAACCCGATATCTTTTGGAAATTAGCAGAACAAATTGCCAAATCTGAGAAAAATATAGTTGTTCAAAACGCGCTTCTTAACAACCTAAATCAAGTATTAAATGAAAACGAAACCAAAACAGTTGATGTATTAAAAATATTTACAAATAAAATCTCATTAGAAGAGGATTCTACTGTTTTAAATTCATTTGCATTTATTATAATGAAGCTCTTATTTATGAAAAATAATGAATGGGCTGAAGGCATCTCTAATGGGATATTATATGATCCCATTAAAAAATCAAAAATATTAAATCACGCCACGTTTTACGCATTGCAATACTTAAATCCAGAACATTACAGTTCTCAAAACAATAATGAATCCGAAAAAGCAATAAAGTGGTTAATAAACGTTGTAAATATTGTGGGTACACTAATTGATGAGCTTCAAAAATTGCAGCTAGATGATATGAGAGAAGTCAATTCTAAAATTGGAGAGATGTATCAGATTATAGATGAAATAGTAACAAGAATATATTTTGCTGCAGATGTTAGAGACGGAGGTAAAAAACTTTCAGATAGCCAAAGAAGAGATTTTTATTTAGATATTAAACCTTTACTTGAGAGAATAGTTTTAATACAATCTCAAAATGGTTTCATGGTTTCTGGAACTGCTTATTATTTCTTAGAATTTTTAAATGGAGTGCTTAAATATGATCCTGAGGGTTCATTGCATATGGCCTCTGGAGTTGTAAAAGCAGCTAAATCTACTGGATTTAGTCTAGATCATCTTGCTCTTGGAGAAGTGACAAATTTAGTTGAAGTTTTATTAGCAGATCACAGGAAAAAGATTAGAAATGAAGAATCTTTAAGAGATTTAATTTCTATTTTAGATATTTTCGCTGATGCAGGATGGTCAGAAGCAATCAACCTTTTCTGGCACCTAGATGAAATTTTTAGGTAATTATACAAGGGAAATAGGAGATATTATCTCCTAAATCACGTTTAATTCGATTAAACCATTAATTACTTAAATTAGGCCCTAATTTATTTATTTAATTATTCTAAAGGATAATACGGGATTATAAAAGAAAATAAGCTCATTTAATTTAGTATAGATCTAAAATTAAACGTGAATTGATAAAAAATCTAAGATGGTGCTTGCCAGAAACTAGTTTTTAATTTTTCATCAATATTACTTTTTTATATTTAGTTTTTGACGTAATTAATCCTAATTGTAATGTTAACATTGTCTTTTATTCAGGTATATTCAACTGGGTTCAGAGATACATTAACAGGATATATTCTTATTGAAATGCTTATTGCTGTAATTATTTAGTTTACGTATAAGATTAACCATTTTCTCAAAAAAACCAAAAAATATAATTATTCTTGAATAATGATATCTTTTAATAATAAATGAAACAAAAAAACCAATTTTTCATATCATAATTAATATAATGAGCCAGTAAATTAAAAGAACGATACATAATAATTAATCTTTTTTATTAAATCATGCACTTCCAAGCCCGATAATTGTAAATAAATACATAATTAATAAAACATACAATAATTCATTTCCTTTGTATGCATTAAGACCTACCACGACCTAATAAATCCCAATCCCATACACTTCTTTTGACTGTTTTAAGTGTTTATACTATTATCAATTTTTTTAACTCAATGTCGAGTAGTGTACGATTTGATTTTAACTCAATAATCATTTTTACTATGTTTATTCTTTAATTAACAATTTCCTTCGTTTATTTGTCCTATTAAAAGGTGACAGTCTACACTTTTTTATAATTTTGTTCATTTTATTCAGTTAAAATGCACTTTTTGTTAAACATTGTTCATTTTGATTAGGTTTTATTATTTTTTCTGTAATTGTTGAAATTTTAGTAAAAATTAGTTGTCTTTAAGTTCCATATATTCATTTATTTATCCATATTCATCATATTTTAGCTTATTTTATACTTTTAAGGTTTAATATAGATTATATTGAAATACTTGCTAAAAAGTCTTTATTTCAAATATTAGTAATCACTACAACATTTAAACCATACTCGTCAAATCATTTAGAGCTTTGTTTAAGAAAAGAAGTAATTTTAGCCAAAAAAGTTTATTACTAAAATTTTTTCAGAAGTGTCAACAAAAATTTTTAGTGTTAACAGTACCACATAGTAGATCCTATGTTAGTGATTGGTAACAATTGAACAAAGTAACAAAAATTAGAAAATAGAATAAAAAAATAGTATCTGAAAATAGCTTCCTTTAACTGATAAATAATCTTTGGAATATTACAGTAATCCTCGTTTTTTAGCATCTTCTAATGGAATTATAGGCTTTTTTGTTGAAGATTCTTCATCTGGTTTATCTTTCATAGTTAAATCTACACCATATAACCATGAACCTTTCTTTAATTGCATCAATTTAATCTTCTGCTCATCATATAAATCTCCCAAATATATCCCTACACTTTTAAGGTAATGTGCTCTTTTCCTACAATAGTCAGAGCAATATTTAGCATCTTTCCTCTTAGCCACAAACTTAGTAGTGCATGTCCTACATTTCTTAATGTATTCTGCCATAATATCATCCAATAAATAGAGCATTATCATATTTCTTGTTTTTGATTTTTAAATTGATTATCAAACTCAGATTGTTTTATTAATTCTTCTTTAAGTATATAATCTCTATATTCCGGAGGTAACATACCACTTTCTATTACAAGACCTTTTAAGCTATTTACTTCTTGTTTAATGTCTTCAAGGTTATTTATTATAATTACCTCTTGTTCAGTTGTCATTAAATGTTTTACAACTTCTAAATAATCCTCTTTTAAACTCTCAACATCAACTTTAAAGTATGCAGATGTAACAGAATCAACAGAATGCCCTAATAGTCGCCTAGTAGTTAAATGAGGTACTTTATTAGATTCTAAAGTTGAAGCAAAGTATTTCCTTAGTGAATGAACTCTCATTACATTACGATTATCTTCGGTTTTCCTGAAAGAGAACTCTTTATTCTTACATACATACATAGATAAAAAATCATTAGCTATTAAAGGTTTATTAGATTTTAACCCCCTAAAAAGTTTATCATTAGGCTCAGGTTTATAATCAGGATATTTATTATTTAATTCTTCAAGATAAATTATAATCCTATTAACACTTTCAGGAGAGCTAAAGGTTGTATATTCAAAATTCCTCTTAATTCTTTTAATATCCCATGTTGGAATCAAATCTCCTTTAGCTTTTAAGTGTCTTACTAACTGAACTATTGTTTCAGGATATGGATTAATCGAAGTAGCCTTATATAAATGCTCAAACGTTAAACTGGTAACCTCACTAGCTCCCATACCAGAACTAAGACACATTACTGTCATTGCTTTATAAACACTATTTAAATGTTCCATAAATCTCCTTATCTCTTCCATTTTAGGAAGATTATCTATTGTTTCCCGTCTTTGCGCTTTTCCAACTGCCTTGTTAGTATTTTTCGGTAGTTCAATCTCATTTTCTCTATAAAAAGCTTTTACCAACAGTGATATTAGTTCTATTGTGTTTTCAGATAGATGTGATTCTTTAAGACTTAATTTAAAATCTCTTAGATATGTGTTAATCTTACGTCTTTTTAATCTAATACCAGAATCCTCTTCTTTCTCTGCTTCCAGAATTAATTCTTCTAATGTCTTATTTGTAAAATCAGAATATTTCTGTAATGCATTTTTATAATTATTTATAGTACTGAGTCGTATGTCACGATCGATACAAAAGTTTTGGAATATCTCTTCAGTTTCTATGTTATGGGATCTCTTCATATTATCACCTCTTCATACGAATGCACCAATCAATAGAACGTCATAGTTACTATCCTTCTTAGGAAAAAATAATAGTATATTATTTATTATGATGAGATTATAGCAAAAAAAGTAGGTAAAATGAAGAGTTTAGGCATTCTTTTTCGCCTAGCATGATTATCTCCTTTTTGAAATATTTGAATATCTTATAATTATCTTAAAAACTAATAAATACTTTGATTGGTCAGATTTAGAGCATGTTAGCTGTAATTAATTAAAAATAGATTAGATTTAATAAATTTAAACTTTCAAAACAAATTAATTTAACAGGTAATATTACCATTTTCTTAGCATATTTAAAATTTTAACTAATAAATCAGGGAAAGTATAGTACACATAAAAAATTATCAAACTAACTACAATTATAATAGATATGGTAATTATTGATGATTGATTCAAGAAATTAAGCACCGTTTTATAGGATTAGAGTTTTTATGGTCTGCACTGTGTTAATTCCGAATTTTTAACTCGAAGTTCAGTACGTAGACTATTAATTTTGCTCATAATCTCTGAATTTTTTGCATTACCTATACTCCTACCCCTATTCCTAAAAAGTTCATTTTGAATATTTTTAATCTCATTTTCTAAATCTGAAATTTCTTTTTTTAAGTCAGAACATTTAGGCATATTGCCCTGCATAATATATACCCCCTTACCTTTAAACATATTAATATATTATATATTTTTATTATTAATAATTATTAAATGTAATTACCAAATAAAACCGTTACCTTTCAAATGCTTTAACTCAAGAAGCTTAAAATATAATGCCCTATTTACAAGTGGTATTTTGAGAATATGATTGATGAAAGCGGTTTTTAAGCTTAATAAAGTAACACTTCAAGTTCGAAGCTGAACCTATATTTTTTGACTTGCAAGTTTAAAAGTGAGACTTTTCATGTTTCTATAAGAGGTCACTAAGATTTTAAGTAAGAGATGGAAAAAATAGAATCAATGACCCTAACGGAGTTCAGTATTTAAAAAATAAGAGATATGATTCTTAAAAGAGTTTTAAAGGAGCAATGCAACCTTAACAACAGGTAACAAAGTTTATAATAATATTTTGAGATTTTAGATACTCGATGCACTCTTCAAGAGAAGCTCCAGTAAATACAGATTCATCAGATAGTTGATTGGACTCATCTTCAGTTTGAATACTAGTCAGCTTTTGCACTACAAAGTCTCCAGAGGTAAGATGGATTATTTTAATAGATTCTAAAGTATCTTTTTCAGTTGAAATCCAATCAAATGGATCGAATCTATCTGGAAAGCGTCTTGACTTTCTTAATCTAATTATTTTTCCTTTTAAATTTTTTAAACTCATAAAATCATCATTTAATAGTTTTTTCATAAATATTTACCTATCTTTATTTTCATTTTTTTGAAAATAGTTATTTTTTAAATATGCAGAATAATTATATTTTTCATAATATAGTAAAATTATGCTAATAATAGTCCCTTAATGCAAGGATAAAAAGACTGCAGTTCTACCAGTGCCATTAAGAACCTATTAAAAGAGATATCAATAAGTGATTTCAATAGAAGAGCCAGTTAATAAATTTATAGTTTCTTTTTATGAAATGGGTTCTTTAACGATTCCACATTTCTAAACCATTTAATAATCTAAATTAAAATCATTGCAATAACCGGAATAATTGCAAACATACTAATAACAACATACTCTAATTCTGGACATTTATAGAACATTTTAGGTTTTGGTTTTTTAAGGTATACTATTACAAGACAGGTATAAAAAACACATAAAAGAGTAATTAATCCCAATAATAAAAAATTATCCCTAATAATTCTTTTTCTAAATCATCTATAAAAAACTAACTTCAACACAACAACCAACGAAAAATCCAAATTATATAACATATGATTTAAAAGCAAATGTTAAAGCAAAAATTCCTAATAGAATAGACAAAGTACCTAATATTAGGTTTATCTTTTTTTGTATAAAAAAAACAATACCTGAAAATGTAAAAAATATCCCTAATATCAAGCAATATTATCCATAATGATTCTTTTTCTAAGTCCACTATAAAAAACTAACTCTAATACCACAATCAACTAAAAATCCCAAATACGCTCTTAACTAAAATAAAATTCCAAACTAACACTATTTATGTACTATTTTTAACTTAATGTTGTATGATAGTTAATTCGAAGTAGAATATTCTTTTATAACCTTCATTTTTAATCATATTACAAGTTTTGCGCTAATTATAATTGTTCAATATTTCTATAGCCTCATTTCAAACATGAAAAGCTTTGATTTACAGATAATAGAAATTATAGATTTTCAAAAGCCTTTTAATAGCTCCATAACTTCCGCTTCACTTACATCAGACCAGTGTTGATACGCATCAGCCACGGCAAACACCCACTCACTTCGAAGATTTGCACAGTATACCTCTTCAACATTTGGAAGTACAAATTCTACAGCTTCTAAGTGGGCAGTTGGTACCGCGATAATTATCTGATTTGCCCCTGCCTTTCTCAAAGCTTCTACAGCAACTAACATTGTAAAACCAGATGCAATTCCATCATCCACCAGTATAACAGGGCGTCCAGCTACTTGAACAGGAGGTTTTCCTCCCCTAAACTCCGCTACCCTTTTTTTAACTTTATTACGTGTTTGCTCAATCCCTTCCTGGACAACTTTCTCATTAAGTCCGAGACGTGATGCCATATCTTCATTTAAACGAACAGTACCATCGAAAGCTACCGCTCCGTAACCTGCCTCCGTATTCCAAGGAAGTGTAATTTTACTTACAACTGCAACATCAAGTGAAATCTGAAGGTTAGCAGCGATTACTGCCCCCACTGGAACTCCTCCTGCGGGAATTGCAAAAACAATGGCGTCTGTATTTTTGTACTGTATGAGCATTTCCGAAAGGACTTCTCCAGCATGTTCACGATTGCGGAAAACTGCAGTTCGGTTTCTAAAGTCCGGGATGTCAAAAAAGTTATCCTCTAAATGAATTACCATAAAAACACTCTCCTGCTATTTTAATGAAGTATTTTATCATTAAAATTAATTTTAATCCCTTAATTTTAAAAAGTATTAAATTTAAAGCATTATTACCAGTAATATCAGTGAAATTATGAGTCCCTTAATTAATATTTTATTTAATTTTATTTATTTCTTACTAAAATTAGATTTTTTATTAAATTTACTATCTAAAAATTAACCGAATATTATTTTTATTGGAATATTTCAAGGGATACAGCAATTCCAGTTGCATTATTGTAAAATATAGATGCTAATATTCCCACCACCTTCCCATTTTGAATTACGGGAGATCCGCTGTCACCCGGAAGGGGAAGTGTCCTGAATGAAAACGAGAGATAATGATAAGTCTTTCCAAGAGTCATAATATTACATGGGTTTTTGAATTTCCCTTTAAGCACATATGCAGGCCCTATTTCTGGTTCTCCAATATTTGAAAATTCTAATGCCGATTCAGGTGCGTAAATTTCTGCAATTGCAAGATCATGATCAGTTAATATCTCAGTTACCCTGCTTTTAAATTCATTTATCCTTAAATTATCACCTAAATCACAGTTTCCGACCCTTAATATATGATAAGCTGTTAAAATGCAGTTTTTATTATTATATTTTATGACTGCACCAATAACTCCATCTTTATCATTGCATATTAAAGTTCCGCCTGCCGTTACTTTTTGAGTTTTCATTTTAGCACGTCATTTTGCTGTATATAACAATTGGTATTAATTCTTTAAATAATGTAAAAAAATAAAGAATACAAAAATTAGGGCAAAATAATCCTAAAAATAAGGACAATATAAATTTATATCCCAAAATTACCAGCCAAATATAATTATAACCCCAAAATAGGATTATATATGATTCAATTTTAAAATATAAAATTCAAAATAGTTATTACACAAAATGAAATAGTAATATTTAAAATTAATGACAATCAAAAATTCATTAAATATTGTTATTCATAAGAGATTTTAGTAATATATCAAATATTCATATCTTAAATTATGGAGGCAGTAAAAGATGGGTAGTCCAAAATCAGGTGCACATAAATCAAATGGTCCCTCCTGGGAAAAGAATCTACTAAAGGGAATGAGTATATTCCTTTTAATTGCGGGTATTTACATTTTGATATTTGGCGGGGTAAACGGCTCCGAAAGAATCTTTGGATTACTTATTCTTGTAGCACTGGCCATAATTCATACCCCCTCATTTTTTACCCGCGGCAGAATACGTGCGATACCCGTAGAAATTGAGCTTTTGATCTTATTAATGGTTTTATTTGAGCTTGTATGCGGTGACGCCCTCGGACTTTATGTAAGCATTCCACACTACGATAATTTCATGCATTTCATGCTGCCGCTCTATATCGCTTTAATAGGTATGATGGTCATTTATACTATGTACTTTTACGGCAGGCTGAAGGCAACTATATCTGCCATGGCTGTGCTTATTATACTTGTAACGATTGGCTTTGGAGGCATGCTCGAAATGGGAGAGTATACTTACGACAAATATTTATCCCATACTGTTATAGGCCAAATTACAGGAAATACTCAGATGCAGGGGTCTCCAACACAAAATGCTTTGGATGATACCATGAATGATCTATTTACAGATACTGCCGGTGCAATTGTTGGTGCTTTAATTGGTGTATACTTAATTAAAAGGGCTGAAAAGAAGGGCTCGCACTGGGAAGTTGCTGATGAAATTGAAGAGCTGATAGAATAACTATTTTTCATTTTTATACAAAATAAAAACACCGGACAGCATTAAAAGCCCAAATAACAACTGCAAAATAGTTAAAGGTTCGTTCAATACGGTGAATGCTGTAACAGCTCCAAAAAGAGAACTAAGAGCAAATATAGACCCTGTCCTTGTTGAACCAATAATTCTAAGTGAATAATATATCAACACAAGTGAAAAGCTCACACCAACAAGTCCAATAAAAAGTAAAAGTGGTACTCTAAATAGAGGTAATGTAAAGTTCAATCCTAAAATTAACGACAATACCAACAAAATTGAGCCTCCAATTCCTGATTTTAAAGCAGTAATAAATATTATATTCTGTTTATGGCTTAAAAATTTGCTTAAACTGGTATCAAGGCTCCAGAAAAATGATGCAGAAACAACTAATATACTTCCAAACAAGCTTTGATTAAATGAAATGTTCTGCAGGTTGTTGGTGCTCAGGAAAACTGCCCCCAGGAGCAAAAAAGCAAACCCTAAAATGTCTTTTTTATGAACCTTTTCTTTAAGGAAAAAAATTCCAATAATAATAATGAATAGTATTTCCACATTTGTTAAAAAAGCGGCATTTACCGCAGTTATTCTACTTAAACCGCTTAAATATAAAGCGGGAGCCATAACTGAGCCAAAAAGTGCGGTTAAAAACAGAATTGTATACTCTTTTTTAGATATGAAGTTTTCCAACTTGCTTTTGTGGTTTATGATGCCCAATATTTTATTTTTAAGGGGCGAAAAATTGATGAAAAATAAGAATACGCTTGCTATTAAATATGTGAGTGCTGCAAGGGCAAACGGGTGAAGATAACCTAGTAATATCTTGTCCAGTGAAAACCAGACCCCAAAAAGAAGGGCCACTGTCAATGCACTTAAATATCCCCATGAACGATCCATATTACACCTGAAAAACTTTGAATTTAATTAAATTCATCAATTTGTTTTAGATACTGTTTAGACCTTTAATATTTTGAGTGAAGTTACTCTTTATAATTTACTTTTTTAACATGCAAATCAAAACATTTATATGGAATGTAATATATTTCTTACATTAGATGTAATATATTTTTTACATGAGGTGAAAAAAAATGGTAATTGCAAAACCAGAATGGTATAACAGAAGAAATAAGCCTTCATATAGTTATGGAATGACATGGCAAGGCTGGATTTATTTCATAGTCACAATTTCAGTACTTTTTATTGGAATATTATCTCAAAATACAATAATTAGCATAATAACTACTGTTGCGTTTTTATTTCTATTTATGAATATGATAATAGCGTCTTACAAATCAATGGATGAAAGGGGAAAAACCCATTATTCCATTGCCATGAGGAATATGGCATGGGTAATGATAATAACAGTTATCATAACTTCAATTATTCTCGACTACATCAACGTAAAAAATAGTATAAGTATTTTAATTGTGGCCATTACACTGGTAGGTGCATTAACAAATATTTTAACAAGATACAAACTGCAAAAGGAGAATTAAAATGAAAAATACGCTATGGTACCTGGGATTCTTAAGCCCATTGAGTTTGCTGTATTTTGTAACTGGAAATATTGGCTTTGCAGGCTTTGCAGCATTTGCGGTTTATTTCACAATTTATGGAGAAAATGATGAAAGATTACAGGCAAATGTAGGGCTTGCAACCAGGAATACTTTTCTTTATGTTGTATTTGCAGGGGCCGTATCCATAATTTATATAAATTTAACTAAAGACATATCTTCATTCCCACAGGCATTTACTCTGCTTTTTTCAGGCAGTATAATAATCTGTGTTCTTTCATATTTCTTTTACAACTTCCAGGAAGAGAGAATAGTAAATTAATTTTTAAATGGGCGCTTTATGTCAATGCAGCACAAATTCAGCAGGACCCTCCAAACGTATCATTTAATCATCTGCGTGTTTTTGTGCCAGTATACAATTTCATGGAAGAACATGTATGAAAACAAGAATTAAAGAATATAGAAAAGAACTTAAAATGACTCAAGAGGAGTTAGCAGAAGCTGTTGATGTAACACGACAGACAATTATAGCTTTAGAACAGGGTAGGTACAACCCCTCTCTAATTTTAGCCTACAGGATAACTAAAGCTCTTAAAAGGGGATATATCGAGGAGGTATTTGAACTGGAGAAAACAGAAATATAACAATTAATTTTGTAATAAATTATTAAATAAAACGGAACATTTATATAATCAAATGTATTACTTGGATTTATCGTATGTTTGGAGGAGTCAAATGAGCATTTACAAATTATCACTTAAAAATTTTAAAAGAAGAAAACTCAGAAGCGCCTTAACAATGCTAGGTGTGATAATAGGGGTTACCGCCCTAGTAGTTCTTATGGGTATAGGCACAGGAATGACATCCTATATGAAAGAACAGACTGAATCACTTATGGGAGATGTAACAATTGTAAACAGTTCTGGTGGATCAGGATTTACAGGATCCACCGGAGATACGTTTTTAAATTCCAAGGCAGTTTCCCAGATAGAAAATATGTCTCAACTTTATGATATTAAGAAAGAAACGCAATTTCAAAGCGAAATAAACAATATGCAGATAATTGTTGAAGGAATGAGTGACTGGAATCAAATAAAGATTAACGGAACTCCAGGCGTTGTTGTTAGTAAAACACTTGTTGATGCTTTTGGTTATAAAATTGGAAGTAAAATAACAGTTGATGGTCATAAAATGACAGTGACTGGAATAACTAATGAAGGCGGATTTGGAATAGGGCTTGTATTCATTAATATTGATAAAGCGCTTTCTATGAATGATAATAAAGTATCAACCATCACAGCAAATACTAAAGGTGATCCTGATACCGTGAAAAAGGAAATAGAAGGCTCTATAAATGGTACAAGTGCTTTAACAAAATCAGATTACACTAAACAGATTGATAGTATAATGCAAACAGTAACTCTCTTTGTAAGTGCTATTGCCAGTGTTGCACTCTTAGTTGGAGTTATAAGCATTGTAAACATTATGCTGGTTAACGTTTCTGAAAGGACAAGAGAAATAGGAGTACTAAAAGCAATAGGATTTACAAACAGAGAAATATTAGGGAGCATACTTACAGAAGCAGGCTTTTTAGGTTTTATGGCTTCAATAATAGGCATAATTATAGCTGCCATTTTAATGGAAACTGGAATTACTCTGTATGGATCTCAATTAGGCATGGCAAATATCAGCCTTGCCCAAATGTTGCCCATATGGCTGGTTGCAGGAGTAATTGGAGGTGCTACCATTTTAAGTGTTTTAGCAGGCCTATATCCTGCATGGAGAGCATCTAAATTAAACGTAGTGGAGGCACTGAGATATGAATAAGGATGTACTTGTGTTTAACCATGTCTGGAAAACATACCAAATGGGAACAGAAGAAGTAATGGCACTTCAAGGCGTTAATTTAATCGTAAATGAAGGTTCATTTACAGCGTTGATGGGTCCCTCTGGATCTGGAAAATCAACATTACTTCACTTAGCAGGAATACTTGACACACCCACAAAAGGAGCTGTTTTAATGAACGGGAAAAATATTAAAGAGTACTCATTAAAAGAACAGGCCAAGCTCCGAAGGGCAAACATCGGATTTATATTCCAGAGATTTAACTTAATGCAGCAGCTTACAGCATTAGAAAACGTCATGCTACCTATGATTTCGCCGGACTCTCAAAAGGCAAAACAACTCTTAGATAAAGTAGGATTATCCGATAAATATAACCGTTACCATACACAGCTTTCTGGTGGAGAACAACAGCGAGTTTCCATAGCTCGCGCTCTTGCAAATGATCCTTCCCTTTTATTAGCGGATGAACCTACCGGAGAATTAGACACGAAAAATACAAAGATAATAATGGAATTACTCCAGGAATTAAATGAAAAAGACGAATTAACTATTTTGGAGGTTACACACGATTCATTATGTGCAGAATATGCAGATAAGGTAATTAAAATGCAGGACGGAAATATACTTCGTTAAATGAATTGTAAATTTCGTTTAAAAATTTAGAGAGTTTGTGTTAGAAACTTTCAATATTAAATTCTTTTTTTAAATTCTTTTTTTTAGATTGAATATTGAATTTACTAAAGTTAGTACACATTTTTACTTTTAAATCCTGAAAAACTGATTTTCAAAATAAGTTATTTTATACATAATGAATTTAGTGAAAAAGTAATTAAAGGAATATAGACCTATCTCTGGCCATATATTCCTTTAAAAAATGGTTTATTATATATGTACAGGGATTATATACCCCAAGAGATAGGCCTATTTAATTACGATACATTAAACGTATTATAATACCAATCCCAGTACGGAACCTACTAAACTGCTTAACAAAGATATAACAGGACTTAATAAAGCCCATGAACTTTCCAGCATATTTTTCACTCCCATCTAAATTGGCCATAATACATTACAGTACTAGAATAACAAACATACTAAGGATTGTAATAAACCGCCTAATAAATCTAAGAGCTGGTATAAAAAGCCACAACAGTCGATCATACTTTTCACCTCCTTTAAATGGATTACGATACAATCACAGTATTAAAATAACAAAGATACTAAGGACTGTACTAAACCGCCTAATAAATCTAAGAGCTGGTATAAAAAGCCACAGGTTTCTATCATACTTTTCACCTCCTTTAAGCCAGTTTTAATACTTTACAGTATTAAAATAACGTAGCAGTGCATGTAATAAACCTCCACTAAACATAAAAAGGGTGTAACAAGTCTGATAATTATTTTATCACACTTTCCACCCACAAAGATTTCATTATGCCTTAAATATTATAATATAAGTCCTAATACGGGACTTACTAACCCTCCTAGTAATGATATAACAGGGCTTAATAAAGCCAATAAAGCTTCCAACATATTTTTCACCTCCTATAAATCCGTATTTGATTTTATTTAACACATTCTTAATAAATATTGTTTAAGTAATAATCCTTGACTATCCAAAGTTATCATTAACGTATTTATAAGAATATTAGGATTAATAAAAGGTTAAAAAGAGTTATTAGCACCTTTTTATTTATATAATTTCAAATTCATAGTTATGGGCAAACATATAAATGAACATGCACTTTATTTTTATATTATACTTAAATTAGTACTATTTTAAGACTTTCAAGAGTTTTAACAAAAGTGCGGTAGATCTATTCTGTTAAAATACTTCAAAAATAAAAAATATATCCCCTAAAATAAATCAAATCTTTAAAAAAATTAAATATCTGTAATATTTGATCACATATTGAACTACCAATTTCAAATATTCCTTAGTAGATCATCTGAAGTTAGAGTACTAAACATACTTTATATTAAAGAATGTCAATACTCCAACAAAACTTTAATTGTAAATAAAATTAAAAATTTTTACAACCTGCTACTTTTAGGATTACAAATTTTTTCTTCCATTATCTATTCTTACAAATACCTGCTTGATATTTTCAATTGAACTGCAAATCTCTTTCATATCATCCTCATTGTAAAAAGAAAAGTCCTTTTTTGTTTCCTCAATTTTGTTTTTTCGCCATTTATCTAAATATTCATTGCCTTTAATTGTAAGAGCAATTTTAATTACCCTTCGATCACTCATGTCGTTCAATCTCTGGATTAACCCATCTTCAACAAGTTTATTAGTTAGATAGGTCATATTTTGCTTTTTCATTCCAATCTGGTTTCCAATTTCAGATATAGATAACTCTCCTCTTTCTTTCAACAGTATCAATGTTAAATAATGAGCAAATGACATTTTTATATGCCCATTACTATTTTTATACTTCAAAATGTTCTTTTGAAAAAGCTGGTATAATAAAAATAAATTATCCAACATTTCTCCTAATTTTTCCTCATTCATTAAGAACGCCTCCTCTATTCATATTATGATGTTCTATATAAATATTAATGTGATAATGTATTACACCCCCAATAATGTTCAATGCAAAATGTTAATAGAAATTTCAGCAGTTAAGCATATATTCATATTTTCATTTTCGGAAATTTAGCGCTTAATCAAAGTATTTTTGTGTATTTTTTATTTATTAAGTCTATTTAAATACATAAATGTGATATTTTTAAATGAAAGCGTTGTTAAGCTATTTTAATAAAAATAAGATTGAAATTTAGACTATTAAATTTTTAGTGAAATGACTGATTAACTATTAAGTGCTAAAAATTTATTTCATACAAAATTAAAAAAATTTAATAGTTAATACAATAATAGTATTAAAGTAAGATAAATAGTTACACCCAAAAAATGTAACATTATTTCAGGCAAGTATCTACATTCGGAGGAATCAAATGAGCATTTATAAATTGTCACTTAAAAATTTTAAAAGAAGGAAACTCAGAAGCGCCCTAACCATGTTAGGAATAGTAATTGGAGTAACTGCATTAATTAGCCTTATAGGTATCGGTACTGGAATGACATCCTATATGAAAGAGCAAACAGATTCCCTTATGGGAGATGTTACAATAACAAATAGTTCTGGTGGATCAGGATTTACAGGATCCACTGGTGATGTATTTCTAAACTCCGCTGCAGTTTCCAAGATAGAAAATATGCCCCAACTTTATGATATTAAAAAAGAAACGCAGTTCAGCACCACAATAAATAATATACCAATAATGGTAGTGGGTACGAGTGATTGGAATCAAATTAAGATTAACGGAACTCCAGGCGTTGTTGTTAGCAAATCACTTGCGGAATCCCTTAATTACAAAATTGGAAGTAACATAACCGTTAAAAACCAGAAATTAACAGTAACAGGGATAACCAATGAAGGAGGAGACCAGGAGTCAGCGTTCATATTTTTAAACGTTGATAAAGCGCTTCCTATGAACAATAACAAGGTATCCAGTATCACTGCAAATACTAAAGCTGATCCAGATACTGTTAAAAAAGAAATAGAAAGTTCTGTAAATGGTACAAGTGCTTTAACAAAATCAGATTACACAGAACAGATTGATAGTATAATGCAAACAGTGACTCTCTTTGTAGGTGCTATTGCCAGTGTTGCACTCTTAGTTGGAGTTATAAGCATTGTAAACATTATGCTGGTTAACGTTTCTGAAAGGACAAGAGAAATAGGAGTACTAAAAGCAATAGGGTTTAAAAATAAAGAGATACTGAGCAGCATACTTACAGAAGCAGGCTTTTTAGGCCTTATATCTGCCGTAGTAGGAGTAATTGCAGCGGCCGTCCTATTACAAGTTGGAATTACGACATTCGGACCACAATATGGCCTTGCAAACATTAAACTCGCCCAAATGTTGCCGTTATGGTTAGTGGCTGCAGTAATTGCAGGTGCTACAGTTTTAAGTATCCTAGCTGGCCTATACCCTGCATGGAGAGCATCTAAACTAAACGTAGTGGAGGCATTAAGATATGAATAAAGACGTACTTGAATTTAATGATGTCTGGAAAACATACAAAATGGGATCGGAAGATATACAGGCACTTAGAGGCGTTAATTTAGCAGTAAGCAGAGGTTCATTTATCGCCATAATGGGCCCTTCTGGATCTGGAAAATCAACATTACTTCACTTAGCAGGAATACTTGACACACCCACAAGGGGAACTGTTTTGATGGATGGAAAAAATATCAAGGAGTATACAGAGAATGAACAGGCTAACCTTCGAAGGGCAAACATTGGATTCGTATTCCAGAGATTCAACTTAATGCCGCAGCTTACAGCATTAGAAAATGTCACGCTGCCTATGATTTCGCCGGACTCTCAAAAGGCAAAGCAACTCTTAGATAAAGTGGGATTATCCGATAAATACGACCGTTATCATACACAGCTTTCTGGTGGAGAACAACAGCGAGTTTCTATAGCTCGCGCTCTTGCAAATAATCCTTCCCTTTTATTAGCGGATGAACCTACAGGAGAACTTGACACAGAAAATGCAAAGATAATAATGGAATTACTCCAGGAATTAAATGAAAAAGACGGATTAACAATTGTAGGGGTAACACACAATCCACTATCTGCAAAATATGCAGATGATGTAATCAATATGCAGGATGGAAACATAATTTAGTTAATAAGGTTTAAACCTTTTATTTACTCCTTTTTTAATTTAGTAAAATATTGATTAATATAAATATTCTCAGGATTTGTGTTTAATTAGATGGCATACTGTAAACTATTATTTGGTTAAAATAACAATAATTATTTCCTAAAAAGAACAAATATTAATATAAGAACAATGGCCAGTTCATTGACTTACATAACAACTTAATTCAATTAAATTTAGTATTTAACAGTTACTATCATACTCCAATATAGTTATAATTCATTTTAATTAATTAAAATACATTATAAAGCTATATATTATCAAAAAAGAGAATATGAAGAAACTAAACAAACTAAATTTAAAAAATAAGCTTCTTTTAGAAGGAATATTGCCTCTTAAAGCTTCTTTAACTTCCGAAATTATAGCGGGGTTAATACTAGCTGCAGTTGGTATTCCAGAAGTCATGGGATACGCCAATATAGCCGGAATGCCAATTATAACTGGTCTTTATACTATTTTACTTCCCCTTGCCATATTCGCTCTTTTCTGCTCTTCACGCCACTTAATAGTTGGCGCAGATTCAGCAACTGCAGCAATTTTATCAGGTACGCTTGTTTCTGTCGCTGCAATTGGAAGCCCATCTTATATTGCACTGGCATCTACAGTTGCACTGCTGTGTTCAGTTTTACTAATTTTGGCCAGCGTATTTAGATTAGGGTTTATAGCTGATTTTATGTCCAGAACTGTATTGATTGGCTTTCTATCAGGAGTAGGGATCCAGGTAGCTGTAAGCCAGCTTTCAAACATGCTGGGAATATCTGGAGAAGGTGGTTTAAATACAATTCCTCAATTAATCAACGTTTCTACTCATTTATTCCAGATTAATATACCTACACTTATATTATCAATAATTGTTGTAGTCCTAATTGTAGGAACTCGTCGTATTTCCCATAAGATCCCCGGAGCATTAATAGCAGTTATAGGTACAGCCATAGCAAGTTTTTTATTTAATCTTCAAGGAATCGGAATTTCAATTTTGGGAAATATACCCCGCGGACTTCCTACCTTTGGAGTTCCATCTGTAGACATAAATATATTACCAAGTTTAATGATAGCGGTAGTTACATGTTTTATAGTTATATTATCCCAGAGCACTGCTACCGCCAGAGCATTTACAATTCGTTACTCAGAGAGTGTTAATGAAGATAAGGACATATTTGCTCTGGGTCTTGCTAATGGAATTGCGGGATTAACAGGTACATTCGTAGTAAATGGAAGCCCTACAAAGACAGAAATAATAGATGATGCAGGGAGCCGCACACAATTAGCTTCACTTGTAACTGCAGCAGCAGTTTTTATAGTTATTTTATTCTTGACAAAACCAATGTCATTTCTCCCAAGTGCAACTCTTGCAGGAATTGTTTTTGTAATAGGTATCAACATGATTGATATATCTCATTTGAAGGATATTCGCCGTAAAGTAAAGTCTGAATACTTTTTAGCCATTATAACTGCTGCTACAGTAGTTGTTATGGGTGTTTTATGGGGTATATTGCTTTCAATTATACTTTCTATTATTTTACACTTAAGTCACAGTTACAGACCTACCAATAGCATTTTCGCAAAGGATAAAAAGGGAGAATGGGCTTTTGAACCTGTTGAAGTGGGTAAATCAACTGAAGATGGTTTACTTATATATCGATTTAACCGCGACCTGTACTTCGCTAATTCAGACCGGTTGAAGGAAGAAGTACTTAAATTAGTAGATTCAGCTGATCCTCCTTTAAAATTATTTGTATTAAACACTGCAGGGTTTTCCAGGGTTGATTACACATCTGCAGAAATGTTTAAGGATTTATACAGGAGTTTAAAAGCAAGAAATATTAAATTTGCATTAACATCCATGTTAACGGATCTTAAAGATCAATTCGATCATTTGGGGTTAACCGAGCTTATAGGTGAAGAAAATATATATGAAAATGTATTTGGGGCACTTAAAGCTTATGAAAACGGAAAATATTAGATTTAATGGCAAAAATATTAAATTATAAATAGAAAGGATTAAAAGTTAGTGTTTTTTTAATCTTCAGGAGAAATCCATTTATCCCGGAATTCCTGTTTTTCTTCTGCACTCATCCAGTGCCGTCCATCACAAAATGGTTTGTTCTCAGATTTTCCGCACCTGCAAAGTGTAACCCTGTTTCTAACCTCATAAGTACTTCCATCAGCAGATTCAATCTGAATCCCGCCCCTTACCCAAACGGGGCCATCACACTGTTTCTGTGGATCATTAACCAGGACTATAGATGGTTTAAATTCAGGTTCAACTGGTTTTCCTGTTTTTTTATCCCATAGAACAAGACGACCAGAGGGGCAACTTTTAGCCTCCTCAATTGCGAGTTTAATATCTTCTGGATTTTCAGATTTTAGTAGTTCTCTTATACCCCCTCCACGCAGGCAGAAACGGGAGTGGTCGCATAAATCCCAGACATCGTTCAATATGAAATCTTTTGTTTCAAGTTTTCGGGCTTTTTCCATGTACTTTTCTTTACTTGCTGTTTCGGTTCCGTCAAAATTTATTTTTATATGTGTTCCATCACAGAAAGGTTTTCTTTTGGATGATCCGCAGCGACAAATAGTGTATCTTTCTTTAAGTGGGTATTCCTTGCCTTCGCTCCATTCACATACATGTCCTTCTTCATTTGTTACCATTATCTGTTCAAATAAAGGAACATTTCCCGAAACCACATATGGGCCATTTTTAAGTATCTTTATTTTCATTGGATCTTTATCTGTCATATTATATCCTCCATTATTGTCAAAATTACATAATTTAAGGCTAAATTTATGAATTCAAATTTATTTTTCAATACAGTCCACTTCAGGTAAAAATGGTTTAATATCAAGTAACGGAGAGCCGTCAAGGGCATCCAGCCATTTTACAGTGAGAACATTTCCTTCTACTTTCAGGAGTTTAACCATACATAACGCAATGGGATTTGGCCTTACAGGAGCTCGGGTGGAAAACAATCCCTGTTCTTCTGTTTTTCCAGGCGGAATTACCATCAATTTATAATCTTCAGCTCGATCCAATCCATATAGAATAATCAAATGTTCACGTCTCTCTATATCCTGTAAACCCTGTAAATATTCATCAAAAACAGCTATTTTACTTAATTTTTCAGAAAAACGGCCCTGGCGTGGCGAATCCCCTTTTACTTTATATGGAGAATTTATTATTCCTATGGGTTTAAGTTTCATGTATTAATTTATGTATTAAAAATAGTTAAAAATTGTGGTTTTAAATTAAGGAAGCTAAAAATGGGGATCCAACCGCAAATGCTAAAAATGTTATTCTTCTACCCATTTTAATCTTTTTCAAAACTTTTACAGTATTTTAATTGATTGATCATTAATATTGATACTGCAGAGAAATACATGGAAAGACTGTAAATGACAAAAAGTGGTAATATATAAAATATATTTGAAGATACCTTTAAAATAAAGCATGTGACTTGCAATTCTTGCAATTATCATGAAGTATAGTGCAAGAATTAGTGATGATCTGTTCCATGGATTAATCTGTAGTGTAGTCGCTCTTTTCCATCACATTTAGCATCTTCAATATCTCTTTTACATTACCAAAAAATAGATAGGTACTTAAAAAGTAGAATGTCCTTATTATACAACATTAACTTCAAAAATTATATTAAAGAGATTAAAAATGGCGATCCAATTGCATAAGATAAAAGAACCACTACCATACCAATTTTAACCCATTTTGATACTTTTGAGGTATTTTCAATTGATTGATTCTTTAATACAGATACTGCACCTAATAAAAAGATTATATCTCCAACAAAAAGCAATGGAAGGTAGAATACAGTTAAAACTCCTACAAAATAAGGTATCGGGCTTGTAATGACAGCAAGTGCCATGAAAAATGCAGCAATAATTGCAGACAATCCAAGTCCATACATTATAGGTAATGTCTTTGCTCCCTCTTTTTTGTCTCCTTCCATATCTTCCATATCTTTTACAATTTCACGCATCATAGTTATAAAGAATGGAGAAAAACCTAAAATTGAAAGTAATGGTTCATCTACAACTACCGCCCCAAAAACAAACGTAAGACCTATAAAGAAGGATACCGCCGTATTTCCAATAAGAGGCATTTTTTTAAGGTTGTATGCATATAAAATTAAAATAATTGAAGTAAAAAGAGCTATGAGTCCAGGTAATGGTCCTATTATAAAAGCAAGGATTGTCCCAATTACAAAAAGAGCTATTGAATAAATTCTCGCAGCATTTAAGGAGATTCTTCCAGATGGAATTGGACGGTTTGGTTTATTGATGGCATCTATTTTATGGTCAAAATAATCATTTATTGCATTTCCACCACCTATTACCATGAAAACCACAACACATGCTAAAAATGCGTTTAAACTAAAGTTTCCACTTATAAGCATAACTAAAAGCACTGCTATCACTGTCATTACTGCATTTCCCGGCCTTATTATCTCTAAATATGCATTCATGAAATCACTCTAAATTAATTCAATTATCAATGTAATTTAAAACTAATCTGTCAAATCTGATTATTTAAGTTAATGCAATTATCTTCTATAAAAATAAATAATCCAAAAAACTTAGTAATAACTGGAGGTGATTTTATGTTATTTTCTGCAACCCACAAACATGAATCTAAAAAATGTCCCCTTAAAACAGATGAAGGCATAGAAATGCTTAAAGAAATTTTTTCAAAGGAAAATATGGAAAAATATAATGTTAATTTAGAAAGTGCCTATGTAAGCTGTCCAACGGAGGAATCCCTGCATCATGGATATTTTATAGTAAGTGCAGAAAGTCCAGATGATGTTAAAAAATTCTTTGGACCTATGGAAGTTGAGGTAAGGGAAGTAGTGCCATTCGGAGTTGAAAATATCTAGTCATTTATAAGTAAAATACTTCCAATTTCTCTTTCAGGATAATATCATCCAATTTAACTTTTGGAGATTTTAATCAAAGTTTCTTTCCAAAAGGACTATACTTTCCCCAAATTTCGGGACATGTGGAGCATCTGTACCTTTAATCTCATTTTCATAAAATTTTTTTAGGATATCAAACATTTCTTTGGCATCTTCATCAACAGTTTTCAAAAATTCCTTATCATAGACTAAACTATGTTTCCACATAGCCAAATATAGCAATACTATTTCTCTTCCAAAATCTCTCATTGAATTCAAATTTTCAATACGCTCTGCAAATTTTATAAAAAATTCCCCCTAACATGACATTTTAAAGCAAAAAAAATAATGGTTATAATGTTTTAGAGAGTACTGTTAACTTAATGCGCATATGCCAAATTTTTTAATGATATTAATTTTCAATAACTCAAATATATGCATCAACTTATGCATCACATTTTGGAATTATGCATCACCAAATTTATGTATCATTTTATGCATCACATTTTAACTTTATGAATCATGAAATAATTATACGGCCTTATATTTTGTACCTTTACCTTTACCCCATTTATATACTTGTTCTACATTAACCAAACCCTTAAGATCTCTTGAAGCAGTAGGCCTTGATACATCGAATGTTTTTTGGTAAAGACTGTTAGTAAAAATCTTATCTTCATTTACCATAAGTTCTAAAGCTTTAATTTGTCTATCATTTAAGCCCAATTCTTTTAAATCAGTCATACGTTCATCAGGAACACCTGAAACAAGATCTAAAATATTATCACCAGGTCCATAAAACCTTACAACGAAGAAATCTCCTTCTTCTGAAAATTCTGGTTCATTTAAGCCATGTTCTTCCATTAATTCTTTCATTTTAATGATTCCAGTACCGTATTTTTTCCATATCTTTAGTTTCGCTGAAAATTTCACATATTTTCTTATTTCTGGTTGCATGCTTCCCTTCAATATCATTAATGGTTAAACCAGGTAGAAGCCCTCCAGGGTTACTTATTTCTACCCTATCATCGAAAATAGAAAACATTATTGGCGCTTCACTACGATTATAATCCCTATGTGCTATTGCATTGATTAAAGCTTCCCTTATGGCCCCATAAGGATATTCAGGTATATCTACACGTTTAAAGTCTACAATTTTATTTGCAAGACGAGTATTTCTCTTAAAAAAGATCTCTACTTCATCAAGCATTTTATATATGGGTCCTTTTATCTCCTGGCTGTCAATAGTTTCACGCCTTGTTATTCCTTTAAAACGTGCAATTCTAATTTCATTTTGAGGTATAAACTCAGACGGATTTTTTCCAAAGAAAAGTAAACCCGTATTAGTGGGTTTAAGTTCTCCATTGTCTTCTTTTATGACCTTCAAAATATTAAGCAGAATATCTTTTATTGGTCTTGAAGGCACTCCCAGATTTAATTTGGTGGCTTTTCTTTCCAGAAATTCCTTAACTTCATTCTCATCAATTGCATCATATCCCGCTTCAATGCAAATTGCTAAATCAAAAGGTTCCTTACGTATTATTCTTTTATCATAAAGATATAAAACAAGACTATCTGTAATATGACTTTTTAAGTCATCTAAATTATCAAATCGTTTATAAGTTGTTAAATCCCTAACTTTAGCAATAAATTCTTGAGTTTTCTTATCTCTATCTACATTTCCTGCACCCTTTATAAACACAAAAACAGAATTATGAGGATTTGTCTTAATAAATCTTTGAAACTCACGTTCAGTAGGAGAAACCCCATCCTTTCCAACCTCCCCATACATAGATCCAATCAGTCCAATATAAACATCACTATTCTCTACTTCTTTAATATATGTTGAAATAGGGTCTCTACTGTTTGCAGGTAAATCTTCAAAAAGAAAAACATCAAAAATATCATTTAAAATAGGATTAGTGGTTATTGTCTCTTTTACTGTGAATCTTTCATCCTTTAATTCTGTCTGGTTTCCGCTTACAAAAACTTTAATTGACATAAAAAATAATCCCTTTCTCTTGTTCCAGTTTATAGAATATCTTAAAATATTACGGCTTTAATTGATACTAATATTTGAAGTTTCTTCTTTTTTTAATTCTTAAATTTGATTCCTCTCTTAAAAATAGGATAATCTTACAAATAAATATTGCTTAATATTGTTTAGGGAAGTACTATTAATGAATACTTTCCAATGCTCTTACTCAAGACCTATTAAACATTGAGACAATATTATCTTAGTAAAAGTATATTAAAATGCAAGCTGTTGATTCAAAGTTAGAAATACAAAGATGTAAGCATTATAATAGACAAGAAAATGAGACAACACAAAATTGAACACGACAATACATAATAGTGTTAGATGATAACAATCCATTCAAAGGAGATGATGATACAATATAAAGATGGATTTTAGTATTAGCTAAAAATTAAGATTTAAAAAGGAAAGGTAAAAATAACTGAATAAATTTTCATCATTTAAAAGGAATTAAATTCTATCCTTTTCTATTAATTGACCCTATATGGTTAAATTGGAACCTTTTCTTGCTTAAGCTGATATTTGAATTTTCCTCCGCATTCACATAGATCAAAATCGTGCTGAGATTCACCCTTTTGAAGTTCATAGTAACCCCCACAGTTTTCACAAATCAACATTTTTTTATAAACTGTTTTGGTTTTGGGAGACACAGCATCGTCAATGCTAGCTGAAACTTTATCAAACAAACCACCTTTAGAGGTAGCCTTGTTAAACAAACCTCCTACCTCTTTCATAATGCCTTTACCTGTTTCTTTAACGGTTTCTACGGTATCTTCGCTAACAAAATCATTTTGAGATTTCATAGCAGGATCAAATTTGGTTCCACAATCGGTGCAAAATCTCATTCCAGCAGGGTTCTCTGCAGAACATTCGGGGCAAACGATTTCTTGATTTAGGTCTTCATGACTATTCAACTTTTCAATTTTTGTCCCGCATTCCACACAAAATTTAGTTTCAGCAGGTAACTTTGCTGAGCAGCTAGGACAGTTAATTTCAGAATCATTTTCCTGTGAGATAGATTGTACATGCTCAATCTTAGTTCCACATTTCGTACAGAATTTAATGTTCTCTTCAAGTTCAGCTTCACAATTTGGACAATTTATCATATTATTTACCTCCATAACGCCCTGATATTTTTTCGCCACAATGTCCACAAAATGTGTCTGTACCTTTTAATTTAGACCCACACTTTAAACATGATATTTCAAGAGATTCTATATCTCCGGTGTGTTTATCTATAATTCGCTGATATTCTTCTGCTTTAATCCATTTTAAAATTTCTGATGCTCTCATAACTGTCCATGGGTGGGTTTGGTCCATGATCATTATATATTTAAATGCTTTATCTGTAGAATCATGATCAAATCCCTTAAAGGCTTCTGCTTGCTTTATGAAGTCTTCTGTATTCATTTTATCATAGAAATTTTTGGGAACACCACTCATTTTCATTAATGCACTTATTACAGCGTCTTTATCTTGGCAGGCTAAGAGTCCGGCCCTATCTGCAGTAAATTCAGACATTCGACTCCAGTAAAGTAAAGCTAATTCTAAACCAGTAGATACTAAACTTCCAATACCCAAAGTTGCTGTTCCAATAATGTCACCTAAAAATGGAATAACTAATGCCATTGTATGATATAACATATGGCCACTTTTTATATGTCCACACTCATGCCCAATAAGATAAAGGAGTTCTTCAGGGGTCAATAAATCTATAGCTCCAGAAGTAAGAATTATAATAGGATTTTCTGACCCTATAGCCATTCCATTTACTGCATAACTCCATTCCATATACAATTCAGGAACATTTTTAAGTTCAATGATATCACATGCTTCTTCCAAGAGTTTATAAATGTCTGGAAAATTATCTGGAGTAATTTTTAAATAACTACCAGTATATTGTAACCTAATAGCTCTTTCATACCCATGCTTGAAAATTTTTCTTACCAATTTTTCTAAACCCGGAGTCCCTTCTAAGGCATTAAGAGCTTGCCTATCAAAAGGATGTTCATACTCACGTGGATTAAGCAAAATTAGTTTTTTTCGTTCTTTATTTTCTAAATCTATGTTTTTTGTAGTCTTTATGCCCATATCGTCCATATATAACACATTCCATATCCTAATTTAATACTTATGACTTTATTACTATAAATCCAGATTTACTTGAAGTTGCATTTAAATTTTTATATTTTAATCTAATCATTTCAGCTAACAAACTTTTATAATCTGGTAAGTATTCGATTAGTGAAACTAAAAAGAGGAAATTAATTAGTTTAGTTATTATTTTTGGATATTAGCATTCCAATAACTCCACCTATAACGCCACTAATTAAATTTATGGCAAATAATATTACCCACAATACAATTCCTGCCATAAAAATTATTGTTTGAAAAAAGAAACTACTCTCCATAGGACTGTCACCAGAATAGCCTGTATCAAAAATGGGAAAGCCCCATGTTAGATCAATAAATGTCATTATTATGGTCATTATTATGCAAACTATAATTGTAAGGAGGATTACAACTAATGCTCCATGAATTGCACCATTCATATAGCCTTCTTTAATCGAATAACCAACGTATGCTGCAGCTATAAAATATATAAAGGGTTCTATAATGTCCCCGATTAATGGAATTTGCATGAATGATCCAATTAATCCTACAATTGTTAAAGGAATTATTGCTAAAAGTACTGCTTTTACTATTGCTACCCACTTTATTTCATTTATTAACGATAGTGACCCTGTTTTCTCCATGTTTTACGATCCTCCATTAGAATAATTAATTATTTTATAATCGTAATTTATACTTTCACCTTCTCTTCCTTAAACTCTATTAAAAAATTCAACTATTAAATACAGGTGATTCAATTGGATTTAATCGATTCTAAAGTCAAATCATATCATTCAATACATTAACCCTTCTTTTATGTTGATTAATGATTTAAAAACAATATTAAAATATTTGGATAAATTTAAACGTATAAAAATTGTTTAAATGTGAGTTAATCTTAACGTTAATGATTATAAAATCATGTTATCACTCCTTAATTATTTTTTATTAAAAATAGTTAAATAACAGTTGCAAAAAATCAGTTATTGAGGGATTATATGTTTTGCAAAGAATGTGGGGCTGAAAATAACGATAATAATAAATTTTGTGGCGAATGTGGAACAAAATTAAGTCAAAGTGACACAGAGAACATTAAAAAACCTGAAATAAAAGAGATAAATGAGAATAATAATGCATTATCTTCTAAGAGAACTATAAAACCTAAAGTAGAATCAAGTACCAAAGATGATTCGATTACTTTAAAAGATAAAGATACTAAAAATGGATTTGAAAAAGAAATTGATATTCTAATCGAAAACTTTAAAAGCCCTTACAAGAGTGTTGGGGATTCTGCAGTAAATTCACTAGTTAAAATAGGTGAACCTGTTATCCCTTCAATGATTAACTGTTTAAAAAATCCTAATGCACTTGTCAGAGCAAGAGCATGTGATGTTCTTGGTCAAATTGAAGATAGTTGTCCTATTTCTCATTTAATTAAGATGCTTAAGGATACTGATATATATGTAAGGAAAAGTGCAATTAATGCACTTATGAATTTTAATGATCCCAATAGTATTGAGCCTTTGATTGAAGCATTAAATGATCCTGAGGATGATGTCGTAGTTTTAGCTGCAAAAGCACTTAAATATAAATCTGATGAACGTATAGTCAATCCATTAATCCCATTATTGAAAAATCAAAACGAAGATATTCGCTATGCTGCTGCTGATACCCTTATAACTCTGCATCATAGTGGATTTGAATTTGATGATTTTAAAAAAGCAGATAATATTGTTATTGAACACCAGAAAAAGATTAATAATGCTAAAATGCAACAAGCATCCTTTAAAAGTTATCGGGAAATTGAAATTCCAATTCAAAATTCTATTAGAGATTTTAAAGATTCTAACAGTAGTATTCGGAATTCTGCAGTGCAATCAATAGTTAAAATAGGTAAGCCTGCAGTCCCTTCAATGATTAACTGTTTAGATAACCCCGATAGTATTGTTAGGCGAAAAGCTTGTGATGCTCTTGGATTAATGGACGATACTCGTGCAGTTGAACCATTGAATAAAATGTTAAAAGATTCTAATAGACATGTTAGAAGAAGAGCTGCTAATGCCCTAATAAAAGTGGGCGATGAAAGTAGTATTAAACCATTAATAGAAGCTCTAGAAGATTCAGAAGAAAAAGTCCGTATGCGTGCAGCCGAAGCACTTGGTAAAATTGGAGATGAATCTGCGATTATGCCATTAAACCGTCTAAAAAGCGACTATTATGATAAAGTGAGTAAGGCTGCTGTTGATGCGATTGATGCTATTAATAGTAGAGGAATTAAAGTTTCAAATACTGTTAAAATTGAAAATCTAATTTTAGATCTTGCTAGTGATAGTAATAGTGTCTGTAATAATGCAGTTAATGATTTAGTAAAGATTGGTGAACCTGCTGTTGAACCACTCTTGCGGTGTTTAAAAGTAGGGTATAACTATGCTGATAAATACGGTCAACAGAAGCGGAAAGTATGTGATGTACTTGGCCTTATTGGTGATTCTCGAGCTGTTGAACCTCTTAATAGAATGTTAAGGGATGAAGATAAACATGTAAGGAGGAGGGCTGCTAATGCTCTTATAAATATAGGTGATAAACGAAGTGTTAAACCACTGATAAAAGCTCTAAAAGATTCAGAAAAGAAAGTCCGTATGCGTGCAGCCGAAGCACTTGGTAAAATTGGAGAATATACTGCTTACAGGCCATTATTAAAGTGTTTAAATGATAATGATAGTAAAGTAAGAGAAGCTGCCTATAATTCGCTCATAACTATCCAATCTTCAGATATTAAAGATAAATTAAAGATTTCTAAAGATGATATTTTAGAAATGGAAAATTCAAAAGAAATTGAAAGTATTATTTTCCTAGTAAATAATGCCGATACGGATATACGCAAAGAGGTAATCAAATCTCTTCAAAGTATAGGTGATTCTAAGTCTATTGAAACATTGAAATTTTTATCTTCTGATAGTGATCCAGAAATTGCTACTTCCGCCAATGCTGCGTGGAGAAAAGCAATGAATGAAGGATTCAAAACTGAAGGCGATTTAGTTTCCAAAAATCCAATGATAGAGATTTCTTTTTATGAGTCTATGCCTGGAAGATTAAGTTTGGATAGTGAAAAGTCTTATATTTCTGGTATTATGGAATTGGATGAGAAAGAAATAATTATTCATAAAAAGAGTTTTTGGAGAGGTGTAGACAGAGGTACTAAACATATTCGCTACGATAAAATAACTAGCATTGATTTTGATGAGGGAAAAATTTTAGCATTGCCAAGTATTCAAATTTATCTTTCTAGTATTGAATATTCATTTAAAAGTGGGGATTCTAGATTAAAATCATTTTATGATTTAATTCGTGAGAAAATTGATATGATCAATACTACTCAAGAAACAAATGTTGTATCTGAAATTAGTCCAATGGATGAACTTAAAAAACTAGCTGAATTAAGAGATATGGGCATTGTAACAGAAGAAGAGTTTGAATTAAAGAAAAAACAATTATTAGGGCTATAAATTAAATTCTATTCATTCCATCTTTTATACTCCAAGGCTACTGAAAACATTATCTTAAATTTAAGCATTGCTACTATATTTCAACAAAAATAAATCTATTAATCATATTAATAAATGAAAAACTTAAAAAGTAGTATACAGTGATTGGTGCCCTTTGGTGAAGTTACTAAAGGGTTTTAAATTACAGTGAAAGTAAAAAAAATATATATTAACTAACCACATATCCCCAGTAAAATGGAGACAGCTTAAATGAATGTAACTAACTTAAGAAAGGAATAACTTACAGTATACCTCTGTTTTTTGCAATTTCAATAGGATTAGCAGTTATTATGTTAATTCTAAGAAAGATATTTCATATAGAAATTGCTTTTATAAATATGTGGAATCGGATTATAATTGCTGCTGCTATTGGTTTAATTTTAGGTTTTATAGCAGCTTCAACTGAAGAATCAGACTTTAACTAATCTAACTTATCTAATACTGATCTGGAATTTATCTAATGATTGATTCTATAAATTTAAAATAAAAAGTAAAGAATAATGAATTTCAATTAAACTATCTGTTCAATCATCCATTCAGGCTTAAATTCCATTATATCTTCATATGACTGGCCAACACCTAAAAACAGGATTGGTTTATTAATCACATAACCAATTGAAAGTGCTGCTCCGCCTTTTGCGTCTGCATCTGCCTTGGTCAGGACAATTCCATCCACACCAACTGCTTCATCGAATTTTGAGGCCTGTTCTACGGCATCGTTTCCTGTCAGGGCATCACCGACATAAATAATAAGGTCTGGTTTTACAACACGCTTGATTTTCTTCATCTCATCCATGAGATTCACATTTGTCTGCATTCTACCTGCAGTGTCGATTAAAACTATCTCTTTTCCTTTAGCTTTTGCGTGTTCAACAGCATCATATGCAACTGCCGCAGGATCTGCACCTTTTTTATGTTTTATAATCTTTACGCCGATATTTTCGGCATGGTGACTTATCTGCTCAATTGCACCTGCTCTAAAGGTATCTGCAGCCGCTATAACTGGTGTATATCCCTCATTTATAAAATAGGTAGCCACTTTAGCTATGGTGGTTGTTTTACCAGTACCATTTATCCCCACAAACATGATTTTAAGGGGTTCACCAGATTTTCGTGCATTTTCAGCCATTTCTTTAAGGTCTTTAGTTTCAATCCCTAATATTTCAGAAATAGCTTTTTTAAGTGCTTCTCTTGTAAACTCTGCAACGTCGCTTCTTCTCCGGATTTTTTTACCCACAAGATCTTCTTTTACAGAATTAATGATCTTTTCAGCGACTTCCATTGCAACATCGCTTTCTAGAAGTGACATTTCAAGTTCAAAGAGTATATCATCAATATCTTTTTCAGATATTGTCTTTTTAGTAACAAATGAGAACATTCCTGATTTTTCTTCCTTTTCTTCAGCTTCTTCAGGAGTCTCTTCAGGTTTCTCTTCTACCTTTTCTTCTACTTTCTCCTCTTTCTTTTCTCTAGAAAAAATTCCGGATAATCTTCCTCTAACCCCTGTTTCAGTTTCTTTTTCTTCAGAGGATGGTTCTTCAGTCTCAGGTTCTTTTTCTTCAACTGCAGGTTCTTCAATTTTTTCTATTTTCTCAAAGGTTTCAGTAGTTTCTGTTGCGGTTTCTTCTGGAACTTCTTCTTGACGAGTTTCTTCTGTTTCCTCCTCACTTGAGAGTTTATCACTTAGTTTTCCTATTGTACCGCTGAATTTCTTTTTAAGTGATTCAAACAAAACATTCACGTCCTTTAAATTTCCAGTAATTTAATAAAAAAAAGGAATTATTGCCTCTGGGCTTCTTCACTCTCAACTTTTTGAAGTAGTGCTTCAGCTTCAGGGCTTTTTCTCATAATGAACTCGGTTAACTTTTGTATATCTCCAGACATTTTGTCCACTAATTGCTCTAACTCTTTTCTTTGGGAAGATATACTTTCTTTAGCTTCATCTATATTTTTCTTTGCAGCAGCGCCTGCTCCAAGTCCCATTATGACCTGATCAGTGTTTTTAATTTCTGTAATCAGAAAAGAACCTGCACCTATTGGTACAAATGTTTCTGTATTTTCTTTTCCTTTCACAGCTTCTAAAGTTTCTTCAGCTGATAATAATTCAGCTATGGAAGCTTTAACTGATTCAATTTGTTGTTTTAAAACGTCCAGTTGGCTCTGGTACATATTAATTTCAGTTACCATCTGTTCGAGCCTTTGTCTGTCTTCCATGAAATCACCCTTCGATTAAGGCTTTAACTAGTGGATCCTGGACTTCATCGGCGTTTATTTCTTTAATGTCTTCTATAACTATTTTATTCCTGTTTATTCTGTGTTTGCTTCCAAACTCTGAATAAATCTTTTCGCGTATATCATTTTCGTTTGTAGCTTTCAGTTCCTTTGTAAAAGGTTTGAAAGTGTTTCCCATCATAAATTTACCTTGAATTCTAAATATTTTTGTTTTCATTCATATCCCTCAAGAAAACCTAATGCCTCTTCAATTCTTGCAAGTTCAGGACCTGTAGTGTCCAATCCTACAATAACACCGTTGGAATTTGCAACTGCGCATGCCCCAACAAGCATTATACCCTTGTTTACTGTTCCAACATCTGCAGGGACCTTCATTATACCCTCTACAAATGCAAGTTCTTCTTCAGTTGCAGAAGGGTGTGCCAATATTCCTTTATTTGTTGCTACTGCAACAGATCCTGTAATTTTAAATTTAGCTATATTTCCTCGTTCAACTTCAACGTTTAAAACGTCACTAATTATTTTTAAGGATTCATCAGAAAGCAGTGGGTTTACAATAGCTCCAAAATCATTTGCAAGTATGATGTTACCTACTGCAGTAAACTTATCATCAATTCGTTCTACTTCCAGACCGGACTCTTTAATGGCTTTTATCTCACTGTCAAGAGCGTATGGTGTTACTACAACCCCATTTGAATTCCCAACAGCTAATGCACCGGCAAGATTACTTCCGCCAATTGGAGTTTTAATTACAGAAACTCCTAAAGTATCCTCTACAAGATTTTCCATTGCTTCTGATAAATTAGAGGGAACTATTGCAATTTTATCATTTGTAGAAATTGCAACACCTAAATTAGGGTTCCCATTTAAATTAGCTCTTCTTATCATAAGTTCACCTATTCAACTAAGGTGACTGCAACTGAACCATCTTCTTCCTGTACAGCTTTTACTTTGATTTTAGGAGGTATTTTTTGAATTCCTCTTTCCCATATTTTTTCATTAACAGAAGCATCTATTTTAACGTCTTCTGTTTTCATGTGTTTTCCTATGAATTCTTTTACATAACGTATTGCTCTTGGGGACCTGATAGTCCTTGGAACATTTTTAACTTTTCTTAATGGTATAACATAGACTCTTTCCATGTGAAAAATCCCCTTAAACTTTTAAGCTACTTCTTCTCCAATGTCTCCTCATTTTTGGATGAGACATTACTTTTCTGTTGGTTTTAATCCGTACCCATACTGGTACAGTTCGGCTCTGCTTATTAGCTTTAGCAAGCCTTAGTTTTTTAGCTAATGGCCTATTTCTACTCATTTTTTCACCACATTAGTTTGTTAAATTTTATTTTTCCAGCCCACAACTCGGGATTGGATATGACTTGGAAATATTTTAAGCGATGCGTTTTCGCCTTCAATCTCATTTATAAGATATCTGATTTCAATCTCATAATCGGAATTGTTTTCCATGCTGGTTTGTTCTTTCCTGACTTCAAAAAGCACATCTGATAAATTATTTATGGTCTTATGACCAAATCCGCGAAGGGTTATATATTCAACGTCTTGCCTACCTTCAAGGCTGTTAATTTCGTTTCCTTTAAGTTTAGGGATTCTATCATCCCGTCTTGTACCATCTGCAACCACGTTATAATCACGCGAAACAAGATCTAATGCTTCTTTATGAATATAATTTATTCCATTATTTGGAAATCCATCATTAAGGATAATATCAGTTGCATTTTTTACTATTGTTTTATCAGCTTTTAAAACGCGGTGTTTAAAACCAAGCGCAGATGCTGATTCTGCTGCAGGTTTAAAGGAATCGAATATTCCAAAATTCAGGGTTACAAGTTCAACATCGTATCCCAATTTTGTAAGAATTACAGCAATTAGAGAACTGTCTTTTCCCCCGCTGTAGAGAACACACGCTTTCATTTTCTTGTTATGTGAATCTCTCTTTTTTGACCAACAAGATTTGTCAGGAGATGTTTGAGCTGATCATCAGTTATCTTAGATTTGACTCGCCCCATTTGAGCAAGTTGAATGAGTTGAAGTTCAATTTGTTCAACCATTTCCGGTTTGGTGAGTCTCAAATTTGCAAGTCTGCCTCTGGCTTCAGGAGTCAATATCTGCATCATAGCCTGCCTTTTTTGAGCTTCCATTTCTCGATGGGCCTGCTCTTGTTGTTGGGATGATGCTTGCTGTGCTGCAGCTTGCTGCTGTAACTCCTGCATCCGTTTACGTCGTAATTCTTCAATATCGCTCAAAATTCGACCTCCACAATATCTTTAAGTTTAATGATCAACTTCACTTAATATTTGGCGAGTTCAGGAATTTCTTCTTTAACAATGTTTGATGCTTTATCAACGAAGGATTTTCCTTCAGGAGTTATAATTCTTCCTTCTTTTATTTTTGCAATGAATCCAGCATCTTCAAGTTGATGTAAAGCTGTTCTTATTATAGAACCGCTGCCTTTCCTGAATTTTTCTGGCTCGCTTCCTCTATCTTTCTTTCCACCATAATAGGACCTTAAACTGTTAAGTCCAACAGGACCATCAATGTACACTTTTCTTAAGATTGATGCACAGCGGGTGTACCACCAATCAGCATCTTCAGGTCTTCTTTCTTTGTGAACTCCTGTTTTGACAAATTTTGCCCATTCAGGGGAGTTTATACTTTTATTTTCATTTAAATCCTTTGCAATTGCGCTTATAAGCAAATCTGCAGGAACATCATAAACTGTAGTCATATTTAGCCTCCTAATTACCTTACTCAAAAATTCATAACTACGAAATCTTTGATTTTATGTAGTTATGAATTTTTGGTACCCCGAAAATGAATTTTCGAGGGATTTTTTTTATAAATTACAGCAACATTACCTCTTAAATCAACAAGTTTAGACTTTGATTTTTCAGTTATCTCAGTTATATAATTTTGTTTTTCTGAGGATATACTTTTTGAAAATTTCACTTTTATTACTTCGTGAGCTTTAAGCTGTCTTTTTATTTCATCTATAACAT
>JAEZKE010000079.1 GCA_023436175.1 Methanobacteriota archaeon | reverse complement strand
CACTGCTTCCCATGATAATTGCAAAAAAACAAACCACCATACACAGATAACACCAGATTGCTCTTACCTTACTCTTTGTTATGGCAAACCAAGCTGCTGCAACACCCAGAACCATGGCAATATAAGCTGTGTAAAAATTAATATTTCCAATAGTCGAAGCAAATATATCCCAATGCTCGGGCGCGATATTATAACGAAAATTTAAAATATCCATTCTGAAATAATCCGTAATTCCCACATAGCATACCCCTATTCCGCTAAGCAGAAACAAATCCAGAATCCATACCTTTGCTTTCCAGAATCGGCTGATCATAAAATATGCCGCTACATATAGTGTTAATAAAAACAGACCGGAATACTGTCCTTCGTTACCCCAGAATGACTCATAAAAATAATCTGATTGCAGTGTTGAAATAACCAGCATAATCCAGAACATGATAACCCATATGTCGGCTGCACAAAATGTTTTCCTCCAATTCTTCGGCAGCAGTCTGGAAAAGAACAATTTGGTACGCTCCCCCCCATACTTAGAAATATCAATACCCAGCATGATAATAGAAAAAAACAGACAAAGCGCTAACATGACCACTACACAGCTCCAATAGAACCGATATTTAAACACCAGGATATCTATATACGAGTTATTATATATCAGTGGAAAAACCAATATTGATAATATTGTAAAAAAGCTGATTACTACGTTTATGATAGTTGCATAAGCGTTAAAGATGATGTCACTGTTCTTTTCTGTTTTTTCATAGTTTGATCTCATTTTAAATCCCCCATATTAATTCCATTATCTGATTACCAGCATATAATATATCCATTACAGTATATTGGGGGATTATGAAAAAGATCAATTGATTCTTTCTTAATATTTATGTAGATTATTTGAAGTTTTATGGCTCCCTATGTAATTCTTCTTATTCTGTGTATGGTTTTGCGAATCTTTTTTTATAAGCACCATTTTTCCTGAGATTTAGGTCCCAGTAAAAGTTTGTCAATCCGGTTAATGATACTATAGAATATAAGATTTGTGTACCTTTAGACAGGTATTCCGATTTCTCATATTCTTTTTTCAGGCTTAAATCCATTATTCCTTTGACGGCATACGTTCTCCCTATTTGCTCCATCTGATCAAACAACCTTTTATTGGCTTTTTCGGGTTTCATTTGAATGCCTTCCACGCCGCCTTTTATGATTGTTCCATCGAAGGATACTCCCAGCCTTTTTGTAATTAGTTCAAGATAGGGTCTCAAATAATACGACTGACTGGTCTCAGGAAATCCGGACTGAACGAGAAAAGCCATATGTACTTCTTTGTTGTAAATCGGCTTAAGCAGTTCAAAAAATTTCATTACCGAACCAGGCATCGCATGAACATAGAGCGGAAAAACAAATAAATTATTTTCTGAAGAACTAAAATTCTCTGCCCACATTTTATGTTCTTTTGTATTGATCAGATTCCTTACCACGATATTTTCAGCACCTTGTTCTCTCATTCCCACTATTATCTTTTCTATGATCAACTTACTGTTAGAACGATTCCCCCTCGGTGAGCCATTATAAATCACCCATTTACCGGTTGTTTTTCTTTCAGTAACTTTCTGTGAAAGAACCTCATCCATTGGCTTTGTGTTTTCTAATTCAGCTGTTCGTATACTGCCGCCTTCATATAAAACTTCCTTGCAGTGGCTTTGAAAATGGAAGGCTACCCGGGCAAGATAATTCTTTATAACCATTACCTCTTCATCACTTAATCCGCCTTTTTCAAAATAGAAGTTAATAATTGGATATTTATCATATCTTTTTAAGTGTCCGCATTCACCATTTCTTAACTCGATGTAGGGTAAATAATGTTGTATTAACCGGTCCAGAAATGTTTTCCCCTTGCCATCAATAAAACCATTCTCCGTATTGAAAAGAATGACCACTTCATTACTGTTTATATAATCTTTATATAATTTATAAGCACCATCGTTCAAAGCACATGTTCCGGGAGTCCTCCACCAGCAGCTCCAGCAACCGATGCAATCCATTATTTCGGTATCCATAGAATCATGGACAACTATCTCCGCTTCATTTTTTGTTTCCATATAATATTTCTTAATTTCCTGAGCCAGTAATTCCTTATTCTTACATATCCCCAAATCAAATACAGATACCATTATGACTCCTCCTCAATCCTTTGGAAGTAATCTTCAAACCACTTTGTAACAAAATCAGAATATATAAGTTGTCCACTTTCCGCAATTATTACACAAATAGACCGCATAGTCTATAATATCATCAGCTTTATCTAAATCCAGCGTAACCATTTCATTGTTTTTAATTAAGCCTATATTTTTTTGCCAAATACTGAAATTTTCTTTCCCACAATTGGGGCACTCTGAATCACACTTTCCCTCATGCTCAAAGTCATCAACAGTTATTCCATTCTCTTTCAAAAGCTTTACAACTGCTTCTTCGTAGCCAGTTTCTGAATAGCCCATTATTAAATCTTCCAAATTTAAAAATTCACCCATAAAATCCTCCTGTTGATCTTTTAATACATATCCTGATTAAAGCGTATCATT
>JAEZKE010000036.1 GCA_023436175.1 Methanobacteriota archaeon | reverse complement strand
TTGAGGAACTACATTCCTCAAACATCGGAAATCCGCGATTTCCGAATGTTCAGGAAATCTCTCAAAAATTCGAAGAATTTTTGGAGCAGCAAATCGAAGATTTGCATGCTACGATTTCCTTCAACATATAAAAAATCAAAGATTTTTTACGGTTGCGAATTTGCAATTTGCAAACATCGAAAACCAAGATTTTCGAGTGCTGTCAAAACTGTAAGTTTTTACGCGAACACGTTGTGTTTGTCAGCTTCGTATTCAGGGTATCGGAAATCAATGATTTCCGAAAATGCAAAACTAAAACTTTTGCTAACTATGATTTCGAAGCACTCAAACACGCAGCGTTTTAGGGTCCTAAAAATTGGGATTTTTAGGATTTCGTTGTTCAAGAAATATGTTTCTTTCAGCCTGAAAACTTCGTTTTCAAGGGTTATTTAATAGTTAAAGAATGTCTTTAAGTTCGCCGATATGGGATATTACATCTATTTTTATGCCCTTTTCTTTAATGTATTCCTTCTCAGATTCTTTTAGTTTGGAATTAACAAGTATTGCGGACATTCCAACGTTTACAGCACCCAGTATATCTTCACTAAATTTATTACCAATCATAACACAGCTTCCTGCGTTACATCCCATTTTTTCAAGTGCACATTCAAAAATATGTTTATCTGGCTTTTCTGCACCCGCTTCTTCAGAAGTTATAACATGATCAAAAAAGTGATGCAAGTCAAGTCTTATTAATTTTTCCCATTGTTTAATGGTAATTCCGTTTGATATTACTCCCAAATCGTAACCTTGCTTTTTCAGGTAAATCAGAGTGGATATTGTCTGTGGAAACAGTCTCAAAAGCGCAAACTTAACGTTATGGTAAGTAATCATTCCAAGTGCAATGAGAAGTGGTTTTTCTTCTCCAAATATTCTCTTTGTTAAAACATTGAAATGCTTATCATAGTTTGAGCCATATTCGTCAATTATTTCCCTTAGAATCTTATATGCTTCATCAGCTGAAAGAGGTAAACCTGCATCTACCATTACGTTAAGTGCGGCCTTCCTTGCAAGCTTTGCAAAACCAGAGGTATCATATAAGGTATCATCAATATCAAAAAAAACTGCTTTTATCATTATTAACACCTGCATAACTACAATGAATATACTTTTAATTATGACCAATATATACTTAAGGAAAATGAATTTAATTTTATTTATTGCATTTTAAATTCTTTTTAAACCATTTAAATACCTTTAAAAATATAAAAACGCAATAAAAAACATAAAAAAATTAAATAAGAACTTCATAGTCAAAAATTAATCTAAAAAAACGCGTCAAGGCTGCTCTGTTTCTCTTTATGTAATATTTCTTCTTCAGAGTACCCAAGAGCTTCTATTATTCTCCCAACAGCTGGAAGAACCTGATTTTCTATATAATAATTAGGATCATATTTTGAAACATCAACATCTTCTATGGGCTCAGCTCGCTTGCTTATAGGTTCCCTTCCTTTTACTACAACATATCTTATAATGGAACCTCTTCCTACGTCTCTTCCTTTTTTTATAGATTTTCGTGCTGCTAAAACATGGGGCGCCATTTGAGTATATTCATACGGGCCCTTAGTAAGCTGTGTATGGATTACTAAATCTTCTAATTTAACATTTCCATTTTTAATGTCTTCAATAACACTTTTGATGATTTTAGCGGCTTTTTGAGGCGATGCTTCTTCCAAAATAGCGGTAAGAACTTTTTGTTGGGTTTTTTTAGTTATCGGTGCCCAATCTCTTCTTACAAGCTCTAAACCTTTCACAATTATGGTGTTATCTTCTTCAATAAGAGCATACCTTTTTTTTGTTACAAAAAAACCCCTTTTGAAGAATCCTTCATATTCAAGTTCCATACCTTCAGGTAAATCTTTGTTTACGGTATGAAGGAACTTTTGAGCATTTTCTAAAATTTCTTCGTTCAATAAATACACCAGATATGTTTAAAACCCTTAAACGCTATGCGTTTGGGCCTCTAAAAATTCCTTATGTAAGTTGTAAAAACTTTCAGTTTTTACACCACAAATCAAAAGCTCACAAATCTTTGATTTGTCGCGTCAAAATCAAAGATTTTTCAAGATTTGCAGGCTTCAATTTTCGAGAGTGAGAAATGGTATTAATTGAGTTATTCAATTAATACGCCGTTTATAACACCGTGCTGACCAGGTCTTGAGGTCACTTTGACTCTTCCTGCGCTGGTTTCAATTACGGCACCTTTTGTTATAATGTTCCTACGTACAAAGTGAGTATTTGCACTATTTTCAACAACGTTTAAAATTTCTGCAACTTCTACTTTGTTTGTTTTAGGGTTCACTACGCTAATTTTATTTTCGTTTGTGAGCCTGATTTTTTCATTTCCACCTTTAGTTCTGATTTTTTTGACTTTTCTGTCTCCTATTTTAGTTTCTGCTGCTTCTTTTCCAAGCTCAGATTTCCTTTTGTTTTTGTTAAGTTTACCACGTGCTCCACTCGGGGTTCTTAGTGATTCTCCTTGCCAAATTGCCATTATATTCACCTCATTTTATTAATTATGATTAATTTTTTTTAATTATGAGAATTTAACTTAAATAAACTTATGATTTTTAGAATATTTAAGATATTATTCTCAAAAAAGCACTATTTTCATCATAGTGAATTATCGAATTATTTTGAACCCGTCAAAATCTATTTTGACCATCAAAAACTATAAGTTTTTGCTTATTAAATTTTTTAAACTGTCTTTACATGCTTTAAATCTTATTAAACATGTTTTAGTTATTCAAAATCTCAAATATTTAACAAGTTTATGTTCTTCACTATAATAATTTAGTAGTATTATATTTTTTATTCTAAGACACATTATTTATAGATATCTTTGAATTTGATTACTTGAGTATATCAGAATATATTCAGCGAACATATAAATATTTAAAGTTTCAACTCAATTTATCATAGTGAATAATACAATTATTGGATTTATGAATCTGGATAAATTTTAAGTAGAAATACTCAGTTATAAGTCAACATGGTTTATATGAAGTAAAAAACCTATGTCCTTTGCACTGGTCAAAATTTTTGACTTTGATCACAGTTTGAAACATTTAGTTATTCACTATAAAATATATTCTTGACTTGTAATATATACCAAGCAATATATATTTTATTATACTTATTCATATTAATGAATTTAAGTTTTATTAGTAAACGATATTAAAATACCGCTTTAATGAACTTAATTCAAGCTTTAACAAATAAACACAGATAATAAAAAAAACAAAGGGTGAACTTATGAAAATTAGCATGGCACACGGCGCTGGTGGAGAAATGATGCAGGGCCTAATATCAGATATTATACTGAGCAACATTAAAAACAAGAATGTCAATGGTGGAATAGGGCTTGGAGAGCTTGATGATGGCGCTACAATTCCCTTTGGCGAATATGAAATTGTAATCAGTACAGATAGCCACACAGTTGATCCAATCTTTTTCCCTGGAGGAGACATTGGAAAATTATCAATTACAGGAACTGTAAATGATGTATCTGTAATGGGAGCAAAGCCTCTTGCAATTGCAAATGCAATGGTCATAAGTGAAGGATTTACAAGTGAAGAATTCGAGAAAATTATAAAATCCATGGGTGAAGCCTGTACTGAAGCTGGTGTAGCGCTTGTAACTGGAGATACAAAGGTAATGGAGAAAGATAAGCTTGATAAAATTGTTATTTCCACAACAGGAATAGGAATAGCTAAAAAAGGTGAAGTTACAAGTGATGCTTCACTTGAAGTTGGAAATAAAATAATATTAACTGGTAGTGTTGGAGATCATGGTATTGCACTCATGTCCTACCGTGAAGGGTTTGGATTTGAGACTGATTTAAAATCTGATGTTGCACCAGTTTGGGGAATGATCGAAAAAGCTTTAGAAATTGGTGGAGTAAAAGCAATGAAAGATCCAACAAGGGGCGGAATTGCAAATGCTTTAAATGAACTTGCATCCAAATCTGGTGTTGGAATGATGGTTTATGAGGACAAAATTCCAGTTAAAGAACAGGTTATAGCAGCATCAGAAATGCTTGGAATTGACCCTTATGAAGTTGCAAACGAAGGTAAAGTAGTAATGGGCGTTGAAGCTGATAAAGCTGAAGAAATCCTTGAAGCTATAAGAAGTACAGAATATGGTAAAGATGCCCAGATTATTGGTGAAGTTACAGAAGATAAACATGTAATTATTGAAACTTCACTTGGCGGAAAAAGAATTCTTGAAGCCCCAATAGCAGATCCTGTACCAAGAGTCTGCTAAACTCATTTTTTTAAAATTTAATTTTAGTGCTCAGATTTTTGAGGAAAATATTTATAGCTTAAAGAAATAGAGGAACTATAAAAATATTATGGGGTTAACACGATGCAGAATTTATGGGGCAAACGGTTTGCAGCTTTAATAATAGATTTTTTAATTATAATAATTATTACGTGGATTTTTAGTGCTATTGTATATCCTTTAATTGCAGCAGCAAATATATTTGGAATTTTAAATTACTGGCTTATTGTAACAGCATTAATTGTTATAGTTTATTTTACATACTTTGAAGGAAAATTGGGTACCACCCCTGGTAAAAATGCGATGAAAATTGAAGTTGTTGTCGATAATGGTAAAATGAATTACCAGAAAGCTTTTATAAGGAATCTATCTAAAATTTTTGGAATTCCACTAATTGTGGATATTATCATAGATTATATGGCTGGAAACTCAAAATTAAGGTACTTGGACGAAGTAGCAGGTACTGATGTTAAACTTAAAACATAATGATACAAAAATGAATTTTATTTTAGCAAATGTGAAAAATTGACTAGATACATAATATTTTATTATGCAGAATAATCTATTTTTTTGTATTACTTGCTTACTTTTAACCTTTTTACTTAACAAGGCATATATTTAATAATGCGTAATTAAATATACTTTTTTTGAAGTTATATTAATTAAAGGAGATATAATGTCAGTTATTTCAAAATCCATTTGGAGAAGAAAAAGGACATGGTTTGCGCCTGTATTTTTAGCAGTTATATTAATTTTTATTGTACTTTTCTACCAGCGGTTTGGATCTTCATTTTCAGATAGCTATTTTCAATTAGTTATGATCATGTTTATAGCTATTATAATCGCATTTTTAGGTGAGCGAATGGAGAAAGTTAGAATTCTCAATGAAATGAATGAAAACTTAAAAAAAGAAAGTCAAAAACTGGAAGATGCTAACAAGGAATTAGAAGCATTTGCATATTCTGTGTCACATGATCTTAGAGTTCCTCTTAGAGCAATAGATGGTTTTTCTCGTATTGTTATAGAAGATTACGAGGATAAACTTGATGAGGAAGGTAAAAGACTTTTAAATGTTGTCAGGGAAAATACCAAGAAAATGGGTCAGCTCATTGATGATATTCTCCTTTTATCTCGTGCGGGTCGTCAAGAAATGAGGATATCCTCTATAGATATGGAATCACTTGTTAATACTATATTTGAAGAAATGAAACTATCCATTGGAGATCGGGATGTTCAACTAAATATTAAGTCTCTTCCACCAGCTTATGGTGATAGGACACTAATTAATCAGGTTCTTACTAATCTTATTTCTAATTCTATTAAATTTACAAAAATTAGAGAAAAAGCAATTATTGAAGTGGGTGCAAAAGAAGGAAAGGACGAAAATGTGTATTATGTTAAAGATAATGGTGCCGGCTTTGATATGAAATATGTAAATAAACTTTTTGGCCTGTTCCAGAGATTACATGGGGCTGATGAATTTGAAGGAACTGGTGTAGGGCTTTCTATTGTCCAGCGTATTATCCGGAGACATGGAGGACGTGTCTGGGGAGAAGGGGAAATTGATAATGGAGCAACTATCTATTTCACACTTCCAAAGCCGTAGAAAACTGTCAAAATCCTCAAAAATCTCTGATTTTTGGGAGTTAGAAAATACTACGTATTTTCTAAAATTCAAAGAATTTTGACGCATCGAAAATCTTCGATTTTCAAGTGCTTTGTTTTCTCGGCTACAAAATCGAAGATTTTGTAAGTCGTAGACTTTGGCACCCAGAAAAATTAGAACCGTCGAAAATTTTCAATTCTTGAAACGTTTGTTTCAAGTTTACGAAACGTCGTTTCGTAATTCTCGCAACTGAAATTTGCGAGTTTGAAAATCGAAGATTTTCAATTTTCGTGGCCTGCAAAATCTTTGGTTTTGCGGTTGAGGAACTACATTCCTCAAACATCGAAATTAAAAATATAAGAAATGCGTAGCATTTCTTATCTCCCAAAAATCAGAGATTTTTGAGGATTTCGACAGATTTTTTGACGGCTACTAAATAAAATGGATGATTCGAGGTTAAATATTTAAGGAGATATTGAATGAATTTAAATGAAGTTGAAATCCTTCTTGTAGAGGATAACGAGACTGATGCCGAGCTTACAATTAGAGCGTTAAAAAGAAAAAATCTTGCTAATAAGTTAGTATGGGCTAAAGATGGTGCTGAAGCATTAGATTTTATATTTGCTACAGGTAAATATGCTGAAAGGGATATAGAGAAAGGGCTTCCGAGGTTAATATTACTCGATCTGAGGATGCCTAAAGTAGATGGATTAGAAGTTCTTCAAGCTATTAAAGCAGATGATAGAACTAAAATGATTCCTGTGGTTATTCTTACATCTTCTAAGGAGGATAGGGATATTGTAGAAAGTTATGAACTTGGAGTGAATAGTTACGTTAGTAAACCAGTTGAATTTGATGAATTTACAGAAGCTGTTTCAACATTAGGATTGTACTGGATGTTACTTAATAATCCACCGGAATAAGAGAGAGTAACATGAAAAAAGAGATTAAAATATTGATATTGGAGGATGTTGCATTCGATGCAGAATTAATTGAATATGAACTGCGTCGTGAAGGGGTAAAATTTTTATCAAAAAGAGTGGAAACTAAAGAAAACTTTATAATGGAACTTGAAGAACTAAAGCCTGATTTGATCCTGGCTGATCATTCACTCCCTAAATTCGACGGTCTTTCTGCCTTAAAGATTGCAAGTGAAAAATGTCCTTATACTCCTTTTTTATTTGTAAGTGGTAAAATAGGGGAAGAATTTGCAGTGAATGCACTTAAAGAAGGTGCAACAGATTATATATTTAAAAATAACCTTTCTAAGTTAGTACCTGCAATTCAGAGAGCATTAAAAGAATGTAATGAAAAGATTGAACGTGAAAAAGCGCAAAAAGCACTTCGAAAGGCGCATTTTGAGTTAGAGCAACAAGTACTTGAAAGAACAGAAGCATTATCCCGAGCCAATGAAGTATTACGTACCGAAATGGATGAACGTGAGCGAATAGAAATTGAACTTAAGAAATCCCTTGAAGAAAAGGAAATACTTTTAAAAGAGATTCATCACAGAGTTAAAAATAATTTACAAATAATAAGCAGCCTTTTAAACCTTCAATCTCGTTATATAACTGATGAAGAAATGCTTGATATTTATAAAGAAAGTCAAAACCGTGTAAAATCTATGGCAATAATACATGAAAAACTGTATCAATCGGAAGATTTGGCAAGGATCGATTTTGGAGATTATGTACAAAGTTTAGTACTGGATCTGTTCAATTCATATGGGGTTGACAAAAGCGTTACTATCCTGAATATAAATATCCATGATATTTTGTTAGATATCAATACAGCTATTCCCTGTGGACTCATTGTCAATGAACTTGTAACAAATTCAATAAAACATGGGTTTCCAGTAAATCGTGCAAAGCAATTACCATTTGGTGAAAAAGATAAAATAACTGTAAATATCACTAAAGAAGATGAATTTTATACCATGTCTGTTTATGATAATGGTATAGGTTTTCCAGATGATTTAGACTTCCACAACACAGATTCATTAGGTATGCAACTTGTAATTAGTTTAACAAGTCAATTAAGAGGTACTGTAGAGCTTGAACGAAATAATGGGACATTATTTAGAATTATTTTTAAAGAATTAGAATATAAAAATAAATTTTAAGTCCATTAATTATCTGCAAAAGTGCCGATTAATTTTATATGTATATGTAAACTTTATAAAAACATTTTATCTTCTTTATAAAATTATTTTAATAGCTTTTAATGGTTATCATTAGATTTACTTGTTCTAATTTTAAATAAACATCTTAAGCATGGCAATATCTAACTGAACATTATCTAATCGTTTGTTATGTATTTTCACAGTAATAATGTCCTTTTTGTGGGGAGATTAAGAGCAGTTTTTTTGAGAAATAAAGTTTAAAATCATCTAATTTACGTAAAATAACAAAGATTAGGTTTCCTATTTATATAGGTCTTGCAATTCCTTTTAAAAGTGCTTATAATGAAAAAAAGAGCTCTTATAACGCGTTTTTTGGGATTTTAAACCGTAAACTTTATATGAACTGAAATATAATGAATGTTATCTGAGAGTCCATAATGCTTTTTTGGATTTTTCAGACATGGAGGCGGTATAATTAATGTATAGCAGGTTTTTACAGTGCTATTATTATATGGCACTGCACTGCTTTTGAATTTTGATATAATCGGTATAACTACTGAAAATCAAAGTTTAAAGGTTAAATCACAACTTTAAATAATCTAATAAAAACTCAGGAGTTACAAATAATTAATATCAATTATGTCAAATGCTTTCATGCCATTGAAAATGCATGCTCAAATAAATTTATATTAGATCATGCGGAGGAAAACAATGATTAAAAAAGCAATAGTTGCAATAGTGGTAATAGTAGCTGCTGCAGCTATAGTGTTTGCTGCTGCTGGAAACCACACAACAAATTCTGTTAATCAGCAGGCTCAACAGAATTTATCTGCAAGCAATAATTCATCTGATAACAGTGCATCTAATACTAATGCATCAAATGACGGTCAGAAAAAAATATCTTCAGCAGAAGCTAAAAAAATAGCTCAAAAATACATTGAAGAACCAGGAGCAACTGCAGGAACACCAACATTAAGTAAAATAGACGGTAAATATGTATATATTGTCCCTGTTATAGAAAACGGAAAAAATGTTGGAGAAATAGATATAGATGCTCTAACCGGGAAAAATGTAGGGGGAGCTGGAGGAGCGCCTTAATGGCGTGATTTTCACTCGAAATCAAAGATTTCGATGTTTGTGAAACTTTTAGTTTCACAACCGCGAAAACTTCGTTTTCGCATGCCCCGAACACTCGTGTTCGAGGGCTTTATTTTTTTTAAGTTGCAGTTAAATCTATAAATATTAATAATTTATTCTATGTGTTTTTATATCATTTCAAAACTAATTAAATTAGGTTTTGAGTGATTATATGGATTATTTTAACGAGATATGTCTGTAATATAATTAATAGCAGTTAAACTCATTTCAATCACGTTCATTAATTAAATAGCATAGTAAGTTAAGTCAATCAACCTACTTACAGTCAAAGTAAAAATGGATTTTGCATTGGCATTTATTAAAGAAAAGTAAAAAGTTTATTTATTTTATTTATGCGATGTGATTATGCACCAAAAAATGAGTATATGAAAAATTGGTGACTTTATATAGTATAATATTTAATTAGTTACATGACTATTTTTTTAGGCCTTGAAACTAAAAAGATATAAAACAGTTTATTTGCTAAATATGCATAGATCTAAGAATTAACATTAACAATTGCAAAATATATTCCATTTTGGAAAAATCATGTATATTAGAATTTAAATTTAAAAATGAAACTTCAAATTATTTATAAAAACTAACTTAAACTAAAGAGGAAATCAGATGGTATTTGAATCAATTTTTGGAGCATTAAATCCAGTATTTAATCCAATTATTAATGCAGTAGGTCCAGTAATGACCATATTTTTAATAGCGGCTGTAGTTGCATTTATAACCACTCTTGCAACCAAGCTTCTCGTAAATCAGAACAGACTTTCTTATCTTCAAAAAGAAATGAAGGAATTCAATCAGGAGATGATGGAGGCAAGAAAGGCGAATGATCCGCAAGCATTGGAGAAAATGCAAAAAAAGCAGATGGAATTTATGGGCCTTCAAAAAGAAATGATGTTTATGTCATTTAAACCAATGATAGTTACATGGGTTCCAATACTTATTATATACTACTGGATGTTTCAATCACAGTTATTGAATCAGGTTGCAATTGACTTGCCTCAATTTGCTTATTACGTGCTTTTAGTTCCATTATGGCATGCAATTCCACTAAGTTATGTCCATGTGCCATTGGGACCTTTGGCAGTTTCATGGTTTGGATGGTACTTCCTGTGTTCATTTGCACTTTCCCAGATATTCAGGAAATTTATGGGAGTTAAAAATGCAAATGCTATGTAATGGTTAATTACGAAACAAATTTTTTTATTAAACTGAATATTTCCTGTTAATTTTTAAATAAAAGGAAATAATATCCTTTCTTCTTTTTTAAATGATTTTTAAGGGTTTACATATAATTGTTACTTACGTAAATTCTCATTTTAAACGAATTTCATCATAGAGTCCTCAAATACAAGTGTTTAGGATGCAAAAGTTCGTAACTTTCAAAAGTCCTCCATCACTGTCAAAATCCTCAAAAATCACAGATTTTTTACGGTTGCAAATTTTCAATTTGCAAACATTGGAAATCAAAGATTTCCAAAGGTTAGAAAATACTGCGTATTTTCTAAAATTCAAAGAATTTCAAAAAGTTTAAATACATAATAATTATAATTTTATAATAGTTCTAAAAATATAACTATTATGGGAATTAACTAAATGGGGAATAGATATGGGAGAAGATTGGTTTAAAGTGAAAAAAATCGCAGACAAAACCTGGGCCATTCGCGACAAAACACAGGTGGCATGTTATCTGGTTGAAGGTGAAGAAAAAGCCCTTTTAATTGATACATGCTGGGGCCTTGGCAATTTAGCCGAACTGGTTCAATCAATTACATCACTGCCCCTAAAGGTTGTAATTACGCACGGGCACCCAGATCATGTGTGTGGTGCATTCCAGTTTAATAATCTTCATATTTCAAATGAAGATAAAAATCTATTAAACGCATTTTATAATAAACAAACACGCAAGCAACTTCTTGAAAACCGTTTTAGGGATCAATATCTCGCAGACTTCTCTAAAGAGAAATGGATCAATGGAAAATTAAAAAATATTTCAACAGTTCAAGAGGGAGATGTATTTGAATTAGGTAAAAGGAATTTAAAGGTTATACCAGTACCGGGACATACGCCTGGAAGCATCTGTTTAATAGATGAAGAAAATGAACTGCTGTTTTCGGGTGATTCTGTACAAACTGCCCCTGTATTAATGCATCTTGATACATCTCTTCCGTTAAGCACATATTTCGATAGTATTGTACACGTGTATTCCTTTGAAGAGTCCTATGATAAGATATTACCATCACATGGTGAAACTCCAATTGATAAAACTGTTTTAGATGAACTGATAAATGGAGTTTCTGAAATTCTTGAGGGTAAATTAGTTGGAAAATTAGAGCAAACATTTTTTGGAGAGGGAATTGTCTGTAAATTCAATAAAACAAGCATCATTTACAATGAAAATCATTTATAAATCTAATTCAAGTGAGATACATGCAAGGAAAAGAATTTGAAAAAATGGTAGATAATATCCTGATTTATTATCCTCTATTTTACAGGAAAATAAAAACATCAATTAATCATGAAAAGCATTCAAAATACAATAAACCCACAGGATATTACCAAGTACTTGGCATTTTAATTCATGTTGGCCCATTACCAATATCGGAAATTGGTAAAATGCTTTTTATATCTAAACCTAATATGACATCTTTAATTGATAAACTGGTTAAAGATGGAAATGTCAAAAGATCACGGAGTAATGCAGATAGGAGAATAGTTAAAGTTGAAATTACCGAAGAAGGTAAGGAATTCATGATTGAAGGCAGAAAAGCAGTAGAGAAAAACATCAAAGAAAACATTTTAAATTTAACTGAAAATGAAATTGAAGTTCTTAATGACTCTTTAGAAAACATAAAGAAATTACTCATAAAAATGAGCAATAAGTGATAGCTATGAATCATTATAAAACTCGTTATGATCTTGGTAAGGATAAAATAATTATGATTATGGCAGGTTTGATGGTAGGACTTCTTGTAGCTGCCCTGGATAATTCTATAATCAGTACAGCAATGCCTAAAGTCATAAACAACTTACAGGGGATGGAATACTATGTATGGCCGTTTACATCTTACATGCTTTCTTCCACCATTGCAATAATCCTTTTTGGTAAATTATCAGATATTTACGGTAGAAAATTAATTATATTATTTGGGATTATCACATTTGTTATAACATCCATGTTATGTGGTCTTTCTACCGATATATTTCAATTAATTCTGTTTAGAGGTCTTCAAGGAATCGGTGGTGGAATACTATTATCTCTCCCATTTATCCTGGTTGGAGAAATTTTCAGCCCAAAAGAAAGAGCTAAATACATGGGAATACTTGCATCTGTATTTGGGATATCAAGTGTTTTAGGGCCAATACTTGGAGGAGTAATTACTGATACCATCGGCTGGAGATGGATATTTTTTGTCAATGTTCCAGTTGGAATAGCTGCTGTAACCATACTTATGTATTCGCTTCCTAATTTCAAATTAGAAGGCGTAAAAAAAGTAATTGATTATTCTGGAATTATAACATTTACATTGGCTTTAAGTGGGCTTTTCCTTGTATTAACACTGGCAAGAGATTTAAATGTTTATCCTATGTCTGAACTAATCGGGTTGCTAATCTTTTCAGCAGTGATGTTTGTATTATTTATCTTGGCTGAAAAAGGAGCAGTGGAACCTATTTTACCACTCAGCTTGTTTAATAACTCAATATTTACTATTTCATCGATAGAGAACTTTTTAGCAAGTGCCCTTATATTCAGTGGGATAATCTATGTCCCTTTATTTGCACAGGGAATTTTAGGAATGAGTGCTACAAATGCAGGACTTATAATGATCCCGATGTTAATAAGCCTTACCATAGCATCTAATATTGCCGGACAAATTATCTCAAGAACCGGAAGATACAAAAAACTTGCTATTATAGAGTTTGTAATTACTGGGATTGGAATTATTCTTCTGGCAACGTTAAATGCAAATTCATCTCCTTATGCGCTGCTTGCATATTCAACAATCCTTGGTTTGGGCTCAGGAATGATGTATACTGTATTTACCATAAGTGTTCAGAATTCTTTCACACTTAGAGAGATAGGAATTGTAACAGCTTCCATGCAGTTTTTCAGAAATGTTGGATCAACGGTTGCAATTCCAGTATTTGGATACATTGTAAATGCAACTATGGGAAGTTTAACTATGGCAAATTTCAGCCAAACACAGGCTCTGGCATTTTCTATCCATAATGTTTTCTTAGCATCTATATTGCTTGCACTTGCAGGTTTAGTTATTGCGTTCTTCCTTAAAGAAATATCTTTAAACGATGAATCAACAACTCAGAAAATTCCAGATAATACAGCAGAGGAAGCTAAATAAAAAAATAATTTATTTAAGATCAATAAGATCAGATTTAATCCCGAAAATTTGTTTTCAGGATTTTACTTAGAAATTATTTTTTTATTTTTTACGCGCAACTTCATGTTATTAACTCATATTTGGAGTTAGATAATATGGATTAATATACAGTCAATTTTTAAAATAAGAATTTTTATTTCAAAAAAGTTATATATCTAACAATTTAACGTACATATGTAAAAAATAAAAATAAATATTAACTTAAATAAAAAACAGGCAAAAATTCAGAATTAATATTCTGCCAAGTACTTTCCATTATAACTGGAATTATTTTTTTAAAAAGAAACAAATGCTGGTGAAAAGTAATGCAAACAGATGAATCGTCACAATCAACTCTAAATTCTCCACTTGGAGATAAAACAAAAGGTGTCTCCCTGATAACAGGAGATCCAAAAAAAGCAATCATCAAACTTTCAGGCCCTATGATCATTTCAATGCTCCTTATGACCTTCTACAACCTGGTTAATGCAATTTGGGTTGCAGGTCTTGGAGGAGATGCACTGGCGGCAGTAGGATTCGTAACACCCTTATATCTGGTGCTTGTAGGGTTAAGCAACGGCCTTGGTGCGGGTGCAGCATCTGCAATAGCGCGTTACATAGGTGCGGATAACAAAAAATGCGCAAATAACGCTACACTACATTCGCTGTTCATTACGATAATTATTTCAATTATCATAACTGTGCTGCTTATCGTATTCCTTAAACCCATACTTATGCTTCTTGGTGCAGGGAATACAATAGACCTTGCAGTCCAGTTTGGACAGGTCACCTTTGCAGGAACCATTTTAATGCTTTTTACGGGTGTAGGCTATGGAATACTTCGTGCAGAAGGTGATGCCAAAAGAACCATGTACGCAATGATAATATCCTCAGTTATGAACATGATCCTTGATCCAATACTTATCTACTGGGCAGGTTTGGGTATTTCAGGAGCTGCGTGGGGTACAGTTATATCCATGGGATTTGTATCTCTTGTCCTGCTTTACTGGTTCTTTGTGAAGAAGGATACTTATGTTTCATTTTCAATTAAGGACTTTATGCCGGATAGAACAGTCTCTAAAAATATTTTAGGCGTTGGTTTACCTGCCAGTGCAGAGTTTCTTATAATGTCTATTTTAGCGGGTATAGTTAACGGTCTCTTAGTTGTAGTTGCAGGAACAGACGCAGTTGCAGTTTATTCTGCAGGATGGAGAGTTGTAATGATGGCAACCATGCCTATAATTGCTGTGGGAACATCTGTAATTACAGTTGCAGGTGTCTCATATGGGGCCAGAAAATACGAAAACATTTCCATAGCACACAAATATTCCATAAAGGTTGGGCTCATTATCGCGGCGGCTACAAGTGTTCTAACATTTGTATTTGCACCTTATATAGCCTTTATATTTGCTTACACACCTCAAAGCGCGTCACTGGCACCTACAATTGCTGCGTTTCTCCAGGTAATGTGTTTCTTCTATATATTCATGCCGCCGGGAGTAATGTCCAGTTCAACCTTCCAGGGTGTTGGTAAAGGAATGACGTCCCTAACTCTTACAGCACTCAGAAACTTAGTATTTATTGCGATATTTGCCTACCTATTTGCAATAATCTTAGGTTTAGGAGAATATGGAGTATGGTGGGGAATTGTTGCAGGAGATATATTAGGGGGTATAGTTGCCTATGTCTGGGCACGTACATATGTCAACAGGCTGCAACGTGTTGAAAACCCTGATTAAAAGATAGTATGAATTCAATAGACAATTTGATGGATATCTAATTAAAATTATATAGAACTTAGATGTCCTTTTTATTTATTTTTAAAATAAGTGTCAAATAAAACTGATTTTTATGTAAAAGTATATAGTAAAATAAACCTAAAATTAAATTGAGGTATGGTGAAAGGAATCTATAAAATCATATTTGAATTATTTAATTTTAAAAATCACTGCTTTTTAATTCTTTTATAAATTAGATCATTGGGCCTTACTTTGTCCTTAACTTTGATACCTACATGTTGACCTTTTTGAGCCTCTGCAACATTTTTACTATTAATCTGCATTGATTCAACTTCTTGAATTAAAGATCCAGTTGTTTTTCCTTCTATTATAATTTCATCTCCAACCTTCAGGTCATCCCAGAGCCTGATTTCAGCTGCAGAAACATTTTTGTAATAATTAACAACTGAGCCGATGTCTTTCTTAATATGTGTAGACTCATTGTACCCGCTGGTTTTGTAAGGAGTTTTAAAGTAAAATCCAGTATCAAAACCTCTATTAAACACTTTTTTAAGTTCTTTCATCCAATTTTCGTTAAATTCCCACGAACCGTTTTCATAACTGTCAATAGCTTCCCTGTAAGCTTTGGTTACTGTTGCAACATAATCTGCAGGCCTTGCCCTTCCTTCGATTTTAAATGCGTCGATTCCAGCTTCAATAAGCTTGGGGATATGTTCTATTGTACAGAGGTCCTTTGGACTTAGAATATGGCTCTCATTTTCATTTTGCAGGAGTCGAAACTCATCTTCATCTTCAGATGTAAGTTTCCATTCTTTTCTACATGGCTGTAAACATTCTCCACAGTTCGCGCTTTTCATGTAAAGATGTGAGCTTAAAAAACATCTTCCCGAGACTGCAACGCACATAGCCCCGTGTACAAATGTTTCGATTTCTAAATTAGTATGTTCTTTAATTTCTTTAATTTCTTCAAGTGATAGTTCCCTTGAAAGGACAACACGTTTAACTCCGAGTTCTTCCAGTAAATTAAGGGATTCAAAATTGGAAGTGTTTGTCTGTATGCTCATATGTATTTCTATGTTATTTTCACGTGCAATTTTAAGTGCACCAAGGTCAGAGATAATTAATGCATCTACATCGTAAGAATAAATTGTTGGTATAATCTCTTTTAAATAGTGTATATCCTTATTTTTCATTATGGTATTTGTGCAAAGGTATATCTTTTTATCTGCATCGTGGCACACTTTTACTGCGTCTTTGAGGTCTTGAATTGTAAAATTTTTAACATTTGCCCTCATATTGCAGCCTTCAATACCGATATAAACTGAGTCTGCGCCGTTTGAAATTGCTGCGTTCAGTGCCTGGAAATCTCGTGCAGGTGAAAGTAATTCCACTATTTTAATCACCAGTGTTGGTTTTTTAACCCGTTTTTTTTAAATAATAAGAGCATATTTATTTTTTTGTTTTTCTAATTAGGATAAGCTACATATAAATAAAAAGATTCAACTGTTTATTGTATTTTACTTAAAAATTGTAAACTTTTTATATTATAAATCCATTTTAAGCTTAAACAAATAAAATGTTTTATAAATTTAGTTAAACAGTTAAAAATAAAATATAAAAAGTTAAAATGATTAAAAAATTATAAAATTAGCAAGTACAGCGCCTTGCTTCATATTCTTCAATATTTTCCGGTAATTTCGTAGGATATTCACATGTAAGGCATCCTAAGCAGAGCTGATCTCTTTCTATGCCTATGCAGTCAACTAATGCATCTACACTTAAATAAGCAAGGGAATCTACACCTAAAGTTTTTCTTATTTCCTCTACTTCCTTATCAGACGCTATTAATTCTCTTTTAGTTGCCATTGCAATTCCATAGTAACACGGTGAAATTATTGGTGGGCATCCTACTCTTAAATGAATTTCTTTAACTCCCGCTTCTCGTAGTACTTTAACTAAAGCTTTAGAAGTGGTACCCCTCACAATACTATCATCTATTAATACAATTTTTTTACCTTCAAGTTCTGATTTAACCGGGTTCATTTTAAGCCTTACTGAAGTTTCACGTTCTTCCTGAGTTGGCATAATAAAAGTTCTACCTATATAACGATTTTTTATAAGCCCTTCACCGTAAGGTAGCCCTGATTCTCTGGAATAGCCTATCGCAGCAGTTATTGCAGAGTCAGGCACTGGCATTACAACATCTGCATCTGCAGGGTATTCATTTGCAAGTGCTTTTCCAATCTTTAACCTTACATCATAGACGTATCTATCATCTAATATACTATCCGGACGTGCAAAATAAACATATTCAAACATGCAATGAGCTTTTTTGCATGATCTGGCTTTTGGCATTTCAAAACTTTTTATTTCATCATTTATGAGCAGTATTTCACCAGGATTTACTGCACGGGTGTATTCCCCTCCAACAACATCAAAAGCAACGGTTTCAGATGCAACGAGTGTTGTATCTCCAACTTTGCCAAGAGAAAGAGGCTTAATCCCAATTGGGTCTCTTACAACAATCAGGTCAGTATTAAATAGTATAACCAGTGAATAAGAACCTATTAATCGATTAGATACTTCTTGAACCGCTTTTATTATATCTCCGGTTTTGTGATATTTTTTAATAAGCAGGTGACATATAACTTCAGAATCAGTGGTGGATTTAAATTCGTAGCCCTGCTCTTCTAATTCATTTCTCAGTTCCATTGAATTGATAATATCTCCATTATGGGCAACTGCAATTGTTCCCATATCAAACTCACTGAAAAATGGTTGTGAATTTTCTATTCGTGATTTACCTGTAGTTGAATATCTCACATGTCCTATTCCAACATAGCCTTCAAGTCCTTCGATATTTCCATTGTTAAACACATCACAAACAAGCCCCATGCCTCTATATGTGCTCATTTTTTCTCCATTGTGTACTGATATACCTGCAGATTCCTGTCCTCTATGTTGTAATGCATAAAGACCATAATAAATAGGTCTTGAGATATTATTTGATTTTTTGTGAGAATAAGCCCCTACAATACCGCATTTATCTCGCAATTTTA
>JAEZKE010000032.1 GCA_023436175.1 Methanobacteriota archaeon | reverse complement strand
TTGAGGAACTACATTCCTCAAACATCGGAAATCCGCGATTTCCGAATGTTCAGGAAATCTCTCAAAAATTCGAAGAATTTTTGGAGCAGCAAATCGAAGATTTGCATGCTACGATTTCCTTCAACATCGAAAACCTACGGTTTTCGAATGCTATGTGTTCGGGGCATCAAAAAATTTTATAAAATTTTTCGAATGTTCAGGAAAAACGAAGCTGACAAACACAACGTGTTTGTCGCCCACGAACACTGTGTGTTCGGGGCCGAGAAAATGTAATTTTCTACGGCGTCAAAATTGAAAATTTTGACAGTTTTTCCTTCAACCTCAAAAAAAGAATAGTAAATTCATCACTCCTATAATCTTGTTTTACTGAAAAACTAGATGAAAGTATGGATGCATATAACTAAATACAATCAAAACACACAAAATTAAAAAAAATAAGCTCGAATATAGTACTAAATGAATTATATAGCCCATTTTATATCTTTTTAAATCTATGGGCTTCATTGCAGTCAATACTAACTCCGTAATTTCAGGTGGCAGTTGTTCATCCTACCATTTTTCTTTCTGCATCTACGGATTCACCTGCATTTTTTATGGCTTTAAAGCATAATATGCTGTCCCCAATGAATGGGCAGTTGAAACAGCATGTCCAACAGAACGGGCTACTACAATTGCAGTCGGGTTTGAAGATTCCATTGTTACCGCATGTGAGGCTACAGAGGCTTTTCTTGCTTCCCCTACTGAAGCATTTCCTGCCTCACGAGCCACATTTAGTGCATTTTTTAGGCGTTCATCTATTCACTAAATAGATGCAATACATGCCCCGAACAGTCCCAAGCCCATAATTAACTGATAATGCTGTTCCTTTTTTAGAGGTCCTCCCCCTGTGCCCCGCTATAAATCGTTTGTCGCACATTTTTACCAGTTTCTATTATATTTTTGTTAAGTTATTTTTCTTTTTCAAAGGTAATTTATAAACTGTTTTTCATTTAGTTAATTTTTTAATTTTTAACGTTCATGAACAGGATCCTTTTTTGTGATTTAACTCACAATAGCAGGAATAAATCATCACTTAAAATAGATTTAACTCCATTAATTCTATAAAAATAAAAATAATTTTTGTATAAATAAATATTACCCCTGTGATTTTTAAAATTCAATATTCGCCATTCTATATCCCTATAATAAAAATTTAACATTTTCATTATATTGCTAATGCTGAGATATAATGTGATTAAAGTTCTTTTACATAAGTACTTCCTTAAATTAAATGTAAATGTTTTATGTTGATTTTAATGGTATAAAAATAGGAAATATTATATTGAATAGCGATGATAAATTACTGTTAAAGATACAATAGGGTATTTCAAATTAATACTTTTATACTGGTTCTTATATCAAAATAAAAGTATGTATGTAACACTTTGAACCATCCTATTATTTATATATGAAATAGAATAGTAAATAAGGTGGAAAAATGGCAGTTATACCCGGTGCATTATCTCCTATATCTAACAGTATTGACAGCATTATGCCTGAAAAATACGCCGTTATGATGCAGGAAATTCTTATAAGAAGTGGAATGTATGTAAAGGCTTCAGATCTAGTAACATTAGATCTCATATTTGGAATAGGGTTAGCCATACTTGCTGCAGTTTTATTTTTAGTACTTGGTATAAGTCCCATTTTAGGAGCATTAATTGGTTTTATAGCGCCTGTGATAATCACCGGTGTTTGGATATTTTTTATGATGGAACGTAGAGTTGATGCTATTGAACAGGGAACTCCTGATTTTTTAAGACAAATTGCATCTTTACTCAGGGCTGGTGTTGGTCTTGAAACTGCCCTTGAAGACGTTTCAAGACATGGAGAAGGTCCATTAACTGATGAATTAAAGAGGGCAGTAATTGAGATTAAAATTGGAAGTACCTTTGATGATGCAATACTTGCAATGGGAGACCGATTAAAATCTAAAAATTTAGATAGAACATTTAGAATGATATTAGAAGGGAGAAAAACAGGTGGAAGCCTGTCTGATGTGGTTGAAACTGTTGCGGAAGATTTACGAGCCGTTTTAGCATTGCAGAGAGAAAGAAAAGCAAATGTAATGATGTCAGTAATGTTTCTTATCATTGCAGCCATAATAGCTGCCCCTTTTGCACTTGGAATGATAATGACATATAATTCATTTATTGCGTCTTTAGGTAAACCCAATGCCCTTGCAGGTGCCGCAGTTACTGCTGCAACAGGTTATATAATTATTCATTCCATAATAGCATCACTATTAATTGGTATTGTTATGTATGGTAGCGCAAGGAAGGGCGTTAAATATGCATTATTATTGGCTCCAGGGGCCTATGGGATATTTTATGTAATACAAATCATCGGTCCATCAATTATGGGGACGTAGTTGGGTGTTAAATATGGGAATATTAAAAGAAGAAAATGGGCAGGGTGCAGCTGAATATATACTAATATTTGGCGGTGTAATTGTAATTGTAATCATTGCAGCACTTTATTACAAAAATTATTTAAGCGGAGCCGGTGAGGAAATTAACAAAACTGACGTGCAAAATATCAATAAATCTTTAGAAAATTTGACTAGTAAATTCAACTAATATCCAAATTCATAAACATATCTTAAAATCACAATTTAAGTAATGTAAAATTTTTTTCTATTTTTGAGAGTTAGAAAATATTTTTCTAAATTTTAATCATATTTATCATGTTAATATACATAAAATAATGTTAAATATCTGTTTAATGGCATGGTGGTAAAAATATGGATATGCTAATAAACGGGAAATTAATGGATAAACCCGAAAAAATAGAAGTTAGAAATCCCTTCACTAATAAAATAATAGATACTGTACCCCAAGGAAATCGTGAAGATGTACAAAATGCGTTGATTGCTGCAAACAGAGCAAAGAAGACCTTAAACTATTTTTCATCCCGTGAAATATCAGAAATTTTATATGAAATTCAGGAAGAACTATCCCAAAATTCAAAATCACTTGCAAAATTAATAACGCTTGATTGCGGCAAACCAATTAAAGATTCAATAGAAGAAGTGAATCGTTCCATACAAACTATTTTACTTTCAGCAGAAGAATCAAAGCGCATATATGGCGAAACAATACCTATGGATGCTTGTGCTGGTGGGGAAAGTGTTGTTGGTTTTACTATGAGACTTCCTTTAGGCGTGGTTGCTGCTATAACCCCTTTTAACTATCCTTTAAACCTTGCAATTCATAAGGTGGCACCGGCAATTGCAGCTAAAAATAGTGTGATTTTAAAACCATCCATGAAGGCGCCCCTTGCTGCATTAAAATTGGCTGAAATTATGGATTTTCACCTTCCAGATGGAGCTTTAAATGCCATAACTGGACATGGAAGAACTATCGGTGATGAGATTGTAACAAGCCCTATTGTAAATAAGATATCCTTTACTGGAAGTGTGGAAATCGGTGAACATATATCTAAACAGGCAGGGATGAAAAAATTAACGCTTGAGCTTGGGGGAAATGACCCTCTTATTGTACTTGAAGATGCAGATATTGAAAAAGCTGTTGAAGCAGCTGTAAGAGGTTCTTATCTTAATGCAGGCCAGGTTTGTATTGGAGTAAAGCGTGTGATTTTGGACAATAAAATAGCAGATGAATTTACCCAAAAATTTGTAAATGAAACTGAAAAACTTGTAACTGGAGACCCAATGGATCTAAAGACAGATGTTGGTCCTTTAATAAATAAAACAGCAGCTATTGAAGTTGAAAATAGAGTAAATGCCGCTATAATTGATGGTGCAGACCTTTTGTGTGGTGGAAAGCGTAAAGGTGCTTTTTACACGCCAACCATTCTTGATAATGTTGATTGCGAAATGAAAATTGTACAGTATGAAACCTTCGGCCCAGTTGCCCCCATAATCCGCATAGATGGGATTGATGAAGCAATAAAAGTTGCAAATAACACAAAATATGGATTACAGGCAGGAATATTTACAAATAATATTAACAGCGCCATGAAAGCTATAAAAGAGATAGAAGCTGGAGGAGTTATAGTAAACAAACAATCAACCTATCGTATGGATAATATGCCATTTGGAGGCTGTAAAATGAGCGGATTAGGTAAAGAAGGTATAAAATACGCAATTGAAGATATGACTAAAATTAAGCTTGTAGCTATCAACCAGATCTAATTTCTTTGTGATGATCAGTAGGAATGGTAAAATAAAAAGTCGAACCCTTGCCAAATTCTGATTCAACCCACATTTGTCCACCATGACGTTCTACTACTCTTTTACTAATAGCCAAACCTATTCCCGTTCCTTCATACTCTTCTTTTGTATGTAACCTCTGGAATATGGTAAAAATACGCTTTACATATTGAGATTCCATTCCAATTCCATTATCTTGCACGCTGAAAACATATTCATTTTTACTTTCACTTTTACAAGCCTTGATATGAATTACAGGCGATTCATCCTGCTTTCTGAACTTAATGGCGTTTCCAATTAGATTCTGAAACAACTGTATCATCTGCCCTGAATCAGCCATTATTTTGGGGAGTTTTTCATGAGTAATTTCAGCATTATTTTCACAAATTGCAGTGTTAAGGTTATTTAAAGCAAATTTAAGAATTTCTTCAGTATCAGTTAGTTTAAACTCTTTTCTCATTGTTGCTACGCGTGAATAGTTTAGGAGGTCATTGATCAGGGTTTGCATTCTTTTTGCAGCATCTACAATGTATTCAATAAACTCATCAGCATCATCATCCAACTTATCTTTATAACGGCGTTCAAT
>JAEZKE010000103.1 GCA_023436175.1 Methanobacteriota archaeon | reverse complement strand
AATCAGAACTTGCATTAACAGCAGATACGCTGCATAAACTAAGCGATACCATACTAAAAACAATTGCTATCGCTAAAATTAGTTTTCTATTAATTTTACCGCCTCCGAGTCCAAAAACTACACCTACGATATGTAATCAATTTACATATACAATTTTTTGAATTTTAGAAATTATTTCAAGTTTTTGAACATTTTAATGTTCAATTTTATAGATTATATAAATGTTTTGGTTTGAAATTATAAAATAAACATTATTAAATCTTATTTTTTCATTTAAAACTAGATTAAAACTTATTAAAGCCACATAGTGGCGTTTATATATATTCATTATTATTTTAAGTAAAAAAGCTCTAATTAAATCTATTTTGGGAAAATAAGCTTTAATAGATAATTTAAAATGGAAGTATATAACCTTCAAATAAAGTTTGCTACTGTATGCACTTTAAATTACAAACCCTCAAACACCAGAGGCGTTTGGGGCCTTCGAATGCGAAGCATTAGGGGCATGTAAACAATTCGTAGAATTTTTACAGTTGTAAATCAAAGTAAATAAATGATTTGCAAACATGCGAAAATCTATCGAAATCTATAATTTTGACGCTGGTGAAATCATCGAAAATCAAAGCCAACAAACACTCTGTGGCGTCAAATCTTTGATTTGACAGATTTTCGTGAGATGGAAAATGTTTACATGTAAAAAACTATCAAAAACGAAGTTTTGATGCGATAAATCAATGATTTGTCAGCTTTGTTTTTTCACGATATCAAAATTCTTAGAATTTTGATAACATTTTCTATATTTTTAATTCCACGGCAGAGAAACGAAGCGTACAAAAACCCATGGTTTTTGTGCATTCGAAATCTTCGATTTCGAAAGTTTCTCATGCAACAAAAACTTTGTTGGGGCATGTTTCAATTTTCCTGATTGGAAAACGGAGCATGTGAATTTTAAAAAATACTTTGTATTTTCTAACTTAGATCCACTGCCTGTAAAACTTTCAGTGTTGCGGTTCTGGAAGCAGAGTTTCTTTATGTCAAAAAATTTAGACAGTTCTGCAAAACACCAAAAATCCTTTCATTTGAAAGATTTCTGAAACGAAATGATTTTTAAAGCTATTCAAATTTGCAGAATAATGAATTATTGCGACCCACAATATAACTCTATAATATTTTAGAAAGTTTAAAATAAATTGCTTATATCAATGTTTTACATCTTTTCCCACTGAAAATGCATTTTCCAGCTGTTTACCAATACTGTAATATGTACGGGATGAAGGATCATATAAAAATGGTTTAATCTGTTCTATATCTGGATTTCCACCATCGAGTAAATTTTCATCCACTTTTACATCCATTATTTCACCAGTAAAATGGGTATGTAATCCTAATTCTGTTGTATTAACCAGTTTGCACTCTAAAACAAGTGGGAATTCTTGAATATACGGTGCATCTACGAGCTCACTTTTAACAGGGGTTAATCCAGTTGCAGCAAATTTATCCTCATTTTTTCCAGATGCAATTCCAAAATAATCAGCCTCTTTAATATAATCTTCTGAAGGAATATTTACTGTAAATGCGTTTTTATTTACAATGTTTCCATGGGTATAAGTAGCTTCTCTTACAGAGATTGAAACACAAGGAGGGCTGGAGCAGGATATTCCTCCCCAGGCAACATTCATAGCATTTGGTTTATCATTCTTGTCATAAGTCCCAATGATAAAAACAGGGGTTGGGTATACAATTGTTTTTGCACCAATTGACTTTTTCATATTTATCACCATTTAAATAATATTGAATGTTTCATTATTTATTAACTGTTATCGTGGCAATTGCAGAGATATTATTTGAATATAATGATAAATTTGGATTATTTTTATAAAGGGGTAGTAATCGTTAAATTAATACTGTAAATCCAATATAAATACTAAGGGGATTAATATGGAATTTGAAACTAAGATCATAAAGTTAGAAGCTCCACAAGATTGTAACTTGATTTTGGGCCAGAGCCACTTCATAAAAACAGTTGAAGACCTTCATGAAGCAATCGTAAACACTGTACCTGGTGCTAAATTTGGACTTGCATTCAGTGAAGCTTCAGGAGATTGTTTAGTAAGAAAGTCCGGTAATGACGAAACACTCACTAAGCTTGCAGCCGATAAGATGTTTGAAATTGGATGCGGCCATTCTTTTTTGATATTTCTTAAAGAGGCTTACCCAATCAACATTATACAGCGTATAATGAACGTGCCTGAAGTTGTAAATCTTTACTGTGCAACTGCAAATCCTGTTCAAGTAATAATTGCTGAAACGGAGCAAGGAAGGGGTATATTAAGCATAATAGACGGTTTTAAACCTAAAGGTATTGAGAGTAAGGGTGATGAAGAATACAGAAGGAACTTTTTAAGGGAATTTGGTTATAAATTTTAATGTTAATCCAATTTTATTTATTTTAGGCGAAGTAAAGGGAATATTTAATTAAACATAAATTTTAACGCTACTTATTACAGTTTATTTTATTTAAAAAATATTTTTAATGGTTAATGCTGTCTATTAAATCTTTTTCAAGTAATATACTTAAAATGGATTATAATCTTATTTTGAAATTAAATTGTATTTTAAGTGTATAATTGTCGATAGTTTATACTGTAAAATTAGTTAAAACCCTTTTGTAATCATGATTTTTTTATATAAATCATTGGATTAAATTGCCAGTAGAAAAAAATTTATATTTTCATGTTCATAATTTAATACTATAATAAAAAGAGGTTATTTTATGAGCGAATCCGATGTTATATTTCTAAAACTTGGTGGACAAAAAAGGTTTGGTGAGGATAGAGTTAAAATAAAGGAAGATTACGTTAGGTTTTTGAATAAAACGGGGGGAGTAGTACAGGTTAATATTAAAGCCCCAAGAGAAGAATTGATAGATACATATGAATTTTTCTCTAAGATAAATGATATGGAATCTCTTGGAATGGATATTGCAAATTCTGGAGAACGGTGGAACCACTATTTCAGGGGAGTAACTGATCTTACGGAAGATGAAAGTGGATCTGGCTATAAGTTTCAGGTTACTTTACAAATAAGAGATGCTGCTCCACAGTCAAGCGTACGTTAATGTTTAAAGGCGTAATCTTATTATTTTTCCTTTTTCATCTGGGCATGTTTGAAAATAGTAGATTTTCAACCGCAAAAATTCTATTGAATTTTTGCATGCTGTCAAAAACAAAGTTTTTGACGTTTACGAAATTTTCAATTTCGTAACAACAAAATTCTACGAATTTTGTATGCACCGAAAAAATTTTATTTTTTCGAATGCTTCTTGAAGACATCATAAATTTCTTCTGGACTTTTTAATATATGTATGCCCATGTTAGCTAGTTTTTGAACGTGCTCTACATCTTCTTTTCTTATGATTAATTCAAGGTCGCTACCGTCAGGAAGCTGTGTTACTGTAATTCCTTCTTCTACATCTGATGGCAGTACATAAATTGGAATGTTTGCTTTTTGGGCCATAATGGCTGCATTAGGAATTAATGAGTCGCCTATCCTTAATGCTATCTTTGCAACTGTATTGGATGTTGCAGGGGCAATTAACATGAATTCATAGGATCCAAGTTGTATTTCTCCTGCTAAAAAAGGTGCATTGGCATTAATTTCAATCCAAAGCCTGTCAAAATCTATCTCTAATGGTTTAAAAAGACCATAATACTTTAAAACCTGATCTCCTGCTTTGGATACATATGCCCGTATTTCAAATTCATCTTTATACTCTTCTTTTATTTCTCGAACGATTTCTGTTATTTTTACCAATTTATCGCCGCTTCCAGTTATTCCCCAAGCTACTTTTCGTTTTTTCATGACTCATTCTCTGTATTAACTTTTTATTGTTTTTTTCTATTTTTACCTGATTTCAAAAACCGCGGGTTTTAATGTTCAGATAATATGCAGTATTTCTTCAACTTGGAAAAGTGGTCTAGCATAAAATTTAAGTTCAATTTAATCATAATACAACCTACAAAAATTAAATTTTAAAACAATTTATTAAATTTAATTTTATGGTATACTTGCTGAAAGTTAGATAAAATTAAATCCTATCTCATAGGTCGTGATACTATCGAAGAACTTGGAAAAGACAAAGAAAACGGAGCAAAAGAAGAAGAAATTTGCGAAGAAGTAGAAGAAAAGCCTGAAAAAATAGAGGTTTGTTATATCTGCCATAAAAAATTCAACATTAATGCAGATGATGAAAGTTATTACTGGCAGGGAAAATACCCGTTTTGTGCTTATTGTGCTGAATTTTATGGATTTTACAGGTAAAATGTACACCTGATGATTTTGTAATATTAATTTTTAAATATTGAATGAATGCTATCAAAATCTGTAAAAAATCCCTGATTTTTGAATGTTATCAAAATTGAAAAATTTTGATACGGCACACACTTTGTGTATGCTGTGCATTTTTGAACATTAAATTTTATTATGTAATAATAAATATTTAAAAGATCATAAAATTTTTATAGTTTAATGATCATACATAGTGTTGGAAGAATGTCTTGCAAATATCTGGAGATTGAACCGAATGATATTTCAGGGTGAAACCTGAAAAATTAAGTAAGGGGAAATCAAAAGATTTTGTGGGATATTCTTCCACATCATACTCATTTTGTAATTTATTAAGGATATAACTTTTTTTTAATGTTTATACTGTGTTAGCTTCACCGCATGCGATGAGATCAAACATCATTTTTACAAAAATGAAGGTGGTAAATATGAAAGTAAGTCCGGCACAGGTAGAATCATACATAAAAGGTATAAGTTTTCCTGCAAGTAAGCAGGATATTATTCGACAAGCTGAAGATAATGGTGCAGATAAGCCAGTTTTGAACATTCTGGAAAGTCTGCGGGAAAAAGAGTATCATTCTCCTATAGATATAAGTAAAGCCATTGGAAAGATGAAATGAGGTTATATAAAGGATTTTTTGTAATAAATAACTATTCTAAGTCTACAATAACTTAAAATTGAACTACTAAAATAACGATTGTAATTTTAAGGGTATTTACAAGTTTAAAACAAATAAAACATAATTTTAAAATAGATATAGAAAATTTATATCTATTTTAAATATTTGGAGATAAGTGATATTCCCCATTCGGCCATTTTTTTAGCTTCTTCTTTTGTTTTAGCTTCTGCAAAACATCTAAATATGGGTTCGGTTCCAGAGGGTCTTATTATAACCCATCCTTCATCTTTAAAGATCTTAACTCCGTCGGTTGTATCAACTTCAAATTCACTGGTTTCTTCTGCAATTTTCTGCATTACTTTCTGTTTTAACTCATCAGGGCATTCTATTTTCATTTTTTCTGAATAATAAACAGGTAGTTCTTCTATGAGTTTTGAAAGAGGTTTTCCAGTTTTTGCAATTATTTCAATGATTTTAGCAGTTGAAAGAGCAGCATCCCTTCCATAAACAAAATCAGGAAATATTAGTCCTCCATTTTCTTCTCCACCAAAAAGACCATCTTTATCTTTTAATTCTCTTGCAACAATTAAATCTCCAACTTTTGTTGCAGTAACTTCTCCTTTATATTCATTTGCTATATCATAAATTGCAGAAGATGTGGCTACAGTTGTGACAATTAGTCCCCCGTTATTTTCCTGTAACATGTATTTTTCAACAAGTGCAAATGATTTATCGCCAAAAACAAAATCTCCTTTCTCATCTATGCAAATAGTACGATCTGCATCTCCATCATGTGCAATACCAATATCTGCTCCGGTTGCTTTTACAACCTCAATTAACTCTTTAAGATTTGGCTCTGTGGGTTCAGGATCTCTTCCTGGGAAAAATCCATCAGGCTGGCAGTTCATGGTAAGTACTTCGCAACCTAACTTTCTTAAAAGATATGGAGTTGTAAAACATGCTGCTCCGCTTCCACAGTCTGCAACTACCTTTAATTTTGCTTTCCTAATTGCATCTGCATCTACGCGATCTATAACGTTTTGAATGTATTCTTCTATCAATCCTTCATTCTTTTCTGTTTCTCCAATCTCATTCCATGATACTCTGTCTGGATTATCGTTGAAAAACATATCTTCAATTTTTATTTCCATATCATCTGGAGTCCCTATACCATAAGAATCCATTAACTTTATTCCATTATATTTGGGAGGGTTATGTGAAGCAGTTATCATTATTCCTCCATCGTAATAATTCCTAACAGCAAATTGAAGGGCAGGAGTTGGTAAAATCCCAAGATCAACCACGTCACATCCTGATGATAATAAACCGCCTATTACTGCATGTTTTATCATTTCTGTAGATGTTCGTGTATCTCCCCCAACTGCAACTTTTCCTTTTACAAGTGTTCCATAGGATGCAGCAATCTTTGATGCAAATTCTGGAGTTAATTCTGTATTTGCGAGTCTTCTGACACCAAATGTTCCAAATAGTCTTTTCATAAATTTCACCTTATCTTTAAAATATCATTAAATCCTTAAGAACTTATGATTTTCGAATGCACGAAACCATTTTCATTACAGCTCTCGAGTACAGATAGTATCTGATGCTTCAATTCTATAATTTTGGCAAATCATTGATTTATATCCTCTAAATTCAATATAAACGATAATTTTACACAATATCAACGTTATGAATATAATTTTTATCATTTATATTTTATATTTTAAAGTATTAATCAATTTTGTTAAAAATTTTAAACTGGGGCTGTTTATATATTCCTTATTTGTATAAATAACATTTAAAATGTAATCATATTTTTATTAATGCTTAAATGATAATCATAAATTATATTTAAGGCGTTTTCTTTTTTATAGCGTTTTTAGATGAATTATAATTTTATTTTAAACTGTGAAATATTGTAAAAATTTAATACGATAAATTAATTAAATAGTGAATGTTATTTATTTTTATAAAATGTTCATGAAATCATATATTTTATGAACATGTTTTAAAAGAATTTAATGTTTGTTTAGACAGGAAGTTAAAAATGAGATTTATCACTATAATTCCAGCGTACAATGAAGAAGAGGCTATAAAAAGCGTAGTGGGACGTGCACTTAAATACGGCGATGTTCTGGTAATAGATGATGGTTCGGGTGACAATACGTATAATCTTGCAAAAAATGCAGGTGCAAAAATAATAAAACATGAAAAAAATATGGGTAAGGGGGCTGCTATAAAATCAGGGCTTAAAGAAGCTTTAAATAATGATTACGATATTTTAATATTGCTTGATGGTGATGGTCAACACAATCCCAATTGTATACCTTCATTTATCTCGAATATAGATAGTAGTGAACTGATAATAGGCTCAAGGTTTAAAAATGGAAATCCTGGAAATATGCCGGTTTGGAGGAAACTATCAAATAAAATTACAACCAACCTTATCAAATTTGTAACAGGTTACAAGCTTACTGATAGTCAGAGCGGTTTTAGAGCCATGTCACCAGTTGCTGCGGGACTTTTTTTAGATATAAAATATGATGATTATGTATATGAATCAGAAATGCTTTATAAAGCAGCTAAACATGAAATTAAAGTCAGTGAAGTATCTATACCTTGTACCCATGGCAATGAAAAGTCTTATGTGACCAAGATACATGCTTTAAAATATATGCTGTTTATTATTGGGCTTTTAGGTAGAAAATTTAAAATTAGGGTTACTGGTAATCCTGTTAATATTAAATCGGGTAATTAAAGATAATTCTTATAAAAAAATAATATTTATCTTTAAAAGTGAAATCTAAGGTTAATTTAATTTTTTGTATAGGCTATAGTTACCAGTTAAATATCTTTAATTATTTTATATTTTATTGAACAATTTATTTTAAGGAACATGCTTAAATTTACGTAGTTTTATAACTATTAGTTATAGACATAATTCAACTGAGAGGGCTAACAAAATATTTAACATCAGAGAAAGCAAATGAGGAATCTAATTGAAACGATTTTACGTATTCGCTGTCAGTATAGCTTTAATTATTTTGCTTATATTATGGGTAGGCCCTGTCAATATCATAAATGCATTTAAAACTGCTAATTGGGAGTGGCTTTTAGTGGCCCTTTTAATTCACCTTTTAGTTGTTGAAGTGAGATCTCTTAGATGGGGGTTTATAATAAATAAACCATTTGAGATTAAAAATAATTATATAGTGAAAACAATAGGGCTTTTTGCAGGGAACTTTTCCCCAATGAGGACTGCTGGTGAAGTTCTAAATGCACTTGCAGGTAAAAAGATCAATAGAATATCATTATCTGAAGGCTTATCTGCAGGATTAACTGAAAGACTCTTTGACTTTTTAATTGTGGCAATTCTACTTATTGTTTCTTCTATATGGATAGAGAACATGCGTTTTGTTTCTATTTTAGGAGCTATTGGATCTTTAGTAATGGTATTAGTTGTATATCTTGTGAATTGGAGGGAAGATACCAGTATATGGATATATAATAAAATCCATCCTCTTTTGTGTAAGTTACCTATTAACGAGAGGACTCTTGACAATATATATTTCAAATTTACAGAAGGATTAAAAGGAATGACTGAATATACAAATTCATTTACAACAGGTAGAAATCTAGTTTTTGTATTAATTTTAGCATTTATGTCATGGATTTTAGAATGTCTCAGACTTTATGTGGTATTTTATGCCTTTAATGTTCAGATAAGCTTTACCTCAGTTATTATAATATTGATTCTTGCAAATATTGTGGGAATAGCCTCTGCACTTCCTGGAGGAATAGGATCAATAGAATTATCCCTTACAGGCCTTTTTGCACTTTTTGGAGTCCCAACAGCACTAGGCGGAAGTATAGCTCTTGCAGACAGGCTAGTTTCTTTTTGGATGGTTAGTGTACTTGGCATAATATTCTCATCCTATTATGCAAAGGATATATTGGGTGAAATCAAAAATTACACGTTAGATATCGGAATTTTTAAGAATAAATAATTAAAATTAAATATTTCATTTAAACAAGTATTTTTATAGATTTTTCATCATTTAAAATCAGTTCCATATTTCCATTGTACTGCTGTACATTTCCAGTTATTTTCACACGATGATTTACAAGGGACATTGGACTTAAATTATTCTTTTCAAGGTTTAATACTGCACTATCAAATATTACGGCAGTAGTTTTCCCGGTTCCATCTCTTATTTGTAAAAAATAAGTGTTGCTTCTGGGGGATTTGTCTATTTTCTCAACTAAACCAACAATTGAAACATCTTCATCAAGTATACCTTTATTTAAGTCTTTGATTTCAATTTCGTGAGGTACTATTTTATCTGAAAGTAGCATCATACCTGACAAACCTAAAATTGCTGTTACTAGGGCTACTCTAAAAATTTGACTATCTTCCATATTACTTTGCCTCATTTAATTCCATAAATTGTTTTATTACCACTATATTTAAACATTTATGCTTTATAATTGGAAATAAATTAAAATAAGGTGTTATGGAGATAGACTAGAGCTAGGGAAAAGTAGTAGTTATCTCAACATCTTTAATGCAATTTAGAAAATAAAAAAAGTAAATATAAGATTTAAAGTGATAGAATTACATTTTACTTCTAAAAATAGATTCCACACGTTCTACAGTGTCAATATCGTCGATACTTAGATCTTCCCTTATCCTTTTAACAACAGGGAACCTTAAAGAGTAACCGCCTTCGTATTCCGGACTTTTAACAATCTCACTGAACGCGACCTCGAGGATAATCTCAGGTTCTGATTTAACTTTCCTGCCTTTTTTTTCTATAATCGCACTTTCAACTTTATTGGAAAGCTCTAGCAGGGTATTATCATCGAGTCCAGTTGCGGTATGTGCTATTGTCTTTAAAGTTCCATTTCCATCCTGTGCAGCAACAAGATAGGAACCTATAAGGTTGGCCCTTCTTCCTCTACCATATATTCCACCTACAATTATTAAATCTAAAGTTTCAGGTTTAGCTTTAAACTTAAGCATCTTTTTACCTCTTATACCTGGCATGTATGGAGCATGAGGGTCTTTTATCATTATTCCTTCGTGTCCTTTTTCAATTGCAAGCTTGAAAAGATCTTCTGCGTAGGATACATATGCAGGTGTTACTTTAACCTGAGTACTGAGGCCAAATTTTCCATCATCTATTTTAGAAATTGATTCAAGTATTTTACGTCTTTCTTCAAATGGAGTATCAATAAGAGATTTTTCGAAGTAAAGCGCATCGAAAAGATACAAAGTTAAGGGAACCTCAAGCCTTAATCTTTCAACTTCATACTTTCTCCGCACTCTCTGAAGAACATACTGGAATGAAATTGGTTTTCCTTCCCTTGTGGCGATTATTTCTCCTTCAACAATAAAATCTTTGTGGGGCAGGCATTTTTCAATGTATTCCACGATTTCTGGGACTGCATCTTTTATGTTATCTAATCTTCTTGTGAAAACTTTAATTTCATCTCCAATTCTGTGAATCTGGACTCTGAAACCATCATATTTAACTTCGCAGAGTGCATAACCCATTTCTTTAATATCATCTTTAACACTCTTTGAAAGTTGAGCAAGCATTGGTTTTACAGGTTTTCCAGGTAAGAGCGTCAGATTTTTGAGTCCGTATTCACCATCTTCTTTTGCTACTTCAGCCACAAGGCCGGGGTCATTTGTAAGCATCATTGCTCTTTCTACAACTTCTTTATTTATGTTAAAAGCTTCTGAAACAGCATCTTTAAGGGTTCCTTCCCCAAGACCTACTCTAAGCTCTTCCAGAACAGTCCTTGTGATATATTTGGCCTCTTTCGGGGATGCTGATGAAAGAAGTTCACGTAAAATTTCTATCTTTTTTCCCTGTGCTTTTTTTCCAGATTTATCTGCCATTTTTTCCATGTTATTATACACTTTGACTATGGTGAGGGGCATTGTAAATAGGGTTGATTGGAATCTATTACTAAAAAGGTATTCTGAGGCTAGACCAATATCTCCCCTATCCCTAACGCTGTCCTCAACAGCTTCTGGGCTTACTCCTACCACCAAAGATATTGCTTTCATAAGGAGCTTTAGACCTACTCCCATCTCTTTTTCGCTCCATGTTGGAAATACTTTACCTAATGATAGTAGAGTGACAATTGGAAGGATTTCTGCGTCTGTATTCTTTAGAAATTCTGCAAGGATCGTTGTTTTTTCAAGTCTTTTGGTTGTGGAATTCAATGCTTCATAAACATCCACTAGCTCTTTGTATTTCATTTTACTCTCTAACATGGCCATAATTATCACGTATAGAATTAGATTTAATAAATAAGATCTTATAAAAACGTTAACTGTTCTGTTATAGAATAGTACGCTCGTTAAAATAAACTTATCTTTCCACCCTGTTAAAAATCGGAGATTTTTAACGTGGCAAAATTAAAAATTTTGCCAACTTTTTCAAAAAAAGCCGTCAAAAATTCTATGAATTTTTGGGCCGCAAATCGAAGCTGGAGAAAAATGCTTCGCATTTTTCAATGCATCGAAAAATTTGTAATTTTTCGAAGATTTGCAGGCTCCGCTGCGGAAAGAGAAAATTCTTTATTTATATAGCTATTTTCATTTTTTAATTAATTTGAATTTATTTTAGGAGTGATAATTTTTATCAATTACACAAAAAATCAAAAAATTTTTGAAAAATCGAGGATTTTTACACATTAAAAATGTAATTTTCGAAAATTGCAAAATATATAATTCTATAAACGTCAAAATTTCGATTTTGACAGTTTTTTATGCTTTTTTAAGATGTCATTATATCTTTAATAACTTTACTAAATCATATCAATTAAATTAAAGTTTTTAAATTTCAAAGTCAAATATATTAAACAATTTATTTTTATATGGGGAATTTTATGCCGGAACTACCAGAAGTGGAATCATTTGGAAAATATTTGGATAGAACTTCACGTGATAAAAC
>JAEZKE010000118.1 GCA_023436175.1 Methanobacteriota archaeon | reverse complement strand
GAAAAAAATAGGATTAAATTAGGAAGAGTCCCAAGAAAGGTTAAGTGGGTTAAACAATGATGGAAAGAAGTTTTGTAATGCTTAAACCTGATGCAGTACTTAGAAGGCTCATGGGAACAGTTTTAACTCGGTTTGAAGAACGCGGTCTTAAACTTGTAGCTGTTAAAATGATGAATATTTCTGAAGAACTTGCAAAAGAACACTACGGAGAACACAAAGAAAAACCATTCTTTAATGATCTTGTAAGTTATATTACATCAGCACCAGTTCTTGCAATGGTAATTGAAGGTGATGATTGTATAAGTCTTATCAGGAAAATGGTTGGAGCTACAAATCCAAAAGAAGCAGATCTTGGAACCATAAGAGGGGACTATGCCCTTGACACTGGTAGAAACATAATTCATGCTTCAGACTCCCCAGCATCTGCAAAAAGGGAAATTGCATTATTTTTCACTGACTCCCAAATCAATGAATATACTCTACCTGATGAAAGATTGATATACGAATAAATTTTTATTATCTTTAATTTTAGGAAGGTCAAAAATTGAAAATTAGATCACCAATAGTTTCAGTACTCGGACACGTGGATCATGGAAAAACCACACTCTTAGATTTTATAAGGGGCAGTATAATTGCTCAAAAAGAAGCTGGAGGAATAACTCAGCATATCGGAGCAACAGAAGTGCCAATAGAGGTTGTTGAAAACATTGGTGGTGAATTTCTCAAAAAATTAGGTATTAAAGAGACTCTTCCTGGGCTTTTCTTTATAGATACTCCTGGACACGAGGCATTTACAACTCTTCGTAAAAGAGGAGGAGCACTTGCAGATGTGGCCATACTGATTGTGGATTTAAATGAAGGATTTAAACCGCAAACTTATGAAGCTTTAAATATTCTTAAAATGTATAAAACTCCTTTTATTGTTGCGGCAAATAAAATGGATAAAATATACGGATGGCAAACACATGAAAGGGCTCCTTTTTTAGAAACTTTTCCTAAACAAGCTCAAAGTGTACAGGAAAAATTAGATATCAGCATATATGAGTTGGTTGGAATTTTGCATGAAGAAGGGTTTGAATCTGAAAGATTTGATCGTGTCAGCAACTTTGCAAAACAAATAAGTATTGTTCCTATAAGTGCAAAAACAGGTGAAGGCGTACCTGAACTTTTGACTATGGTTATGGGACTTGCTCAACAGTACTTAAAAGAACAGCTCAAAATAGAAGAAAGTTCTCCTGCAAAAGGAACTATTCTTGAAGTAAAAGAAGAAGTTGGACTTGGAGTAACTATAGATGCTGTAATTTATGATGGTATAATGAAAAAAGACGATACCATTGCTATTATGACATTAGATAATGTTATAACTACTCGTATAAGGTCTCTTTTAAAGCCAAACCCTCTTGAAGAAATAAGGGAAGCTAAAAAGAGATTTAAAAAGATTGATGAGGTTGTTGCAGCTGCAGGTATTAAAATTGTGGCTCCAAACATCGAAAATGCAGTAGCAGGATCACCTCTGCGTGTTGCAAGGGATGATTTTGGGCATGTCAAAGAAGAAATTTTAAAAGAAATTGAAGACATAAAAATAGATACTGATGAGCTTGGAATTGTTGTAAAGGCAGATACACTTGGTTCACTTGAAGCACTTGTTAATTTGCTAAGAGATATGAAAATTCCAATAAGAGCCGCAGATATCGGCGATGTTTCTAGAAGAGATGTAGTAGATGCTTCAATTGTTAAAAATGAAGATCCTCTTTATGGAGTTATCGTTGCTTTCAATGTTAAAGTTCTACCTTCAGCAGCCGAAGAAATAAAGGCTTCGGATATTAAGCTATTTTCATCTAATATTATTTATCAATTGATAGAAGATTATGATGAATGGATAAAAGCTGCAGAAGAGAGAAAGAAAAAAGCATGGCTCGACGCTATTATAAAACCAGCTAAAATTAGAATAATTCCTAAATTAATATTCAGGAATAGTAAACCTGCAATAGCAGGTATTGAAGTCTTATCTGGTACAATTAAGCAGGATTACGGCTTAATTAGAGGAGATGGGGCAAGAGTTGGAAAAGTGGAAGGCATGCAGGATAAAGGAAAAAATTTAAAATCATCATCCAAAGGTCAAAAAGTTGCTATGAGTATAAAAGACGCAATTTTTGGTAAGGACTTTGATGAAGGGGATGTCCTTTATGTGGATATACCTGAAAATCATTATAAGATCCTTGTATCTGAGCTTAAAAATAAGCTTACTGAGGATGAATTTGAAACACTAAATGAAATAGTGGATATAAAACGAAAGGAAAATTCTAACTGGGGAATGTAATACCTTAAATATCCACATTAGACTAATATAATTAATACGGAGGAGATAAATTTGGCATTTAAATTAGTCATTTCAGAAGGCGCAAAGAGTCATCAAGTAGAAGTTGATGCAGCACAATCAAAGAAATTAAATGGTTTAACAATTGGCGATGAAATCGATGCTTCTTTAGTCGGATTAGATGGTTACAAACTTAAAATAACCGGCGGAAGCGATAAAAATGGTTTCCCTATGAAAAAAGATGTTGATGGGCAGAGAAAAATAAGAAGTCTGTTATCTGGCGGTCTTGGATTTGAACCAAAAAGAGCTGGACAGAGAAGAAGGAAAACCATCCGTGGAAACACAGTATCTGATAACATAGTTCAAATCAACACAATTGTCACAGAAAAAGGCAGTAAAAGTATAGATGAACTTTTAGGTGCTGAAGAAGCTGAATAAGATTAAAGATAGGATTTAGGTGTAATTGTGAAAGTACAATCTGAAGTAAATATAGGGCTTGTAGGACACGTTGACCACGGTAAAACTACACTTACAAAGGCCTTATCAGGTATATGGACCGATACTCAC
>JAEZKE010000060.1 GCA_023436175.1 Methanobacteriota archaeon | reverse complement strand
GTACAATCTTAGAAATAGTAGGGTTGTACATTGGACTAATTGCTTCTAAAGGAACATTTTCTTCTAAAAGCTTTCCATCTACTCCATATAGGTCTATTTTATCTTCATATGTTGGCATAAAACTTACCCCTCTTTATATTGTTTTCATTCTAAAATGAAATTTAAGGAGGATAAGAGACTATATTAGTCTCTCGCCCATTTAGCAGTAATTTTAAACAGAAATAGTTAAAATAAACCAATAGTGGCAAGTTATTCAGATAAGATCTCCCAAATCGGAGGGAAAATATGGTTTAACTCAACATTTTATTTCTGTTTAAAGGAAGTCATAGATCTCGTCGGAATTTAGAAAATGATAACGTTAGGAGATTAAATATAATCCTGGTTATTCGTTTCACATTTCCGTGTGTTATGACTTAGTGCATTATTTGTAACCATCGGTAACAATGTTACTGGTGGTTACAATATAGCCAGTAGTCAGTTTTGATATTTAAATGTTTTGTTTAAAAAAAGCAATATACATATGAAGATAGCAGAAAACATAATTTTCCAACATCAAACTAAAATAAATGTTTCCATAGAATTAAGGACATTATGTACCCTTTTAATTAAAATAAATTTCTTTTAATTATTTTTTATTTGGACAAAAATATTACAAATATAACCATCGGTTATATTGTTACCAAATGATATTCTATACCTAAGAGTAATTTACTATATAAAAGTTTTGGTTTTTAAGGCCTTATTTGGCCTGATTTTAAATTATTTTAATTATAAAAAGAAATTAAGTTATTATTTAAGTACATTAAACCACATAACATAATAAAAAAGATAATTTTAATCATTGGTTCAAATTAAGTATTAAAAAATTAGTTAAGTCTATTTTTAGCTGCAGTACTTATTATAAAAATTAGATATTAACAGTTAATACATTTTAATGAATATGAAAAGTTATTTATATATCCAAATAACTGCATTATCTATTACTTTTCATTTTTACAAATTGATTTATATGTCTAGGATAACCTGTACCATAACCCTATTATCCTGTTTAACATCCATAAGATGATATGTTACTGCTTTTACCTCAGCTCGACTTTCATGAATTTCAGGATTAAATTCTTCACCCCATGCTGTTCCTTTTAAAGATAGTCCTTCCTCATTTTTTTCTATTTTAACTTCAAATTTAGAAAACATTAAATAATCAACGTCTAACATCACAAGAAATTCTGAAAGCCAGTCATATAAAAGCGCGCATTCATCTTCTGATTCAACTTCAACTTTCCGTTCTATTTCAGGTTCTATTTTTGATGTATCTGTCATTACCTCAAACATTGCAAGGGCTGCATTTTCAAATGCTTCATTTAATGTCTTTCCATATGCTTTATAACCTACGTCTGCTGTGACTTCAAAAAATTCAAATTTTTTGTTTTGATTATCGTTTTCCACAGTGTTACCTCTATTATTGTTGGAAAAAATATGAATATAAGGTTATATTAACCTTTGGATATCTTAGGCAACTTCTCTTGGGAACTCTTCTCTCACTTTTTTAGCTTCTAATCCTCTTCCAAGCCTTCTTGCAACTTCTTCATAGTATTCTTTAGTTCTTGGTGTTGTAGATGGATTTATTTTATTTAAAGCAGCTTCAAAGTGTCTTTTTGAAACTTTTTCAATTTTAATATTTTCATGAAGTGCAATTACACCCGCTTTTCTACATAACGCTTCTATATCTGCTCCAGAATATCCTTCTGTCTTTTTAGAAAGATTTACAAGGTTAACATCACTGCCAAGGGCCATATTTTTTGTATGGACTTTTAATATATCAAGACGTGCTCCCTCATCTGGCGGTGGAACGAGTACGACTTCATCAAATCTTCCAGGACGTAACAATGCAGCATCAATCAAATCAGGCCTGTTTGTGGCACCAATTACTACAACACCCCTTAACTCTTCTAAACCATCCATCTCAGAAAGTAACGTATTTACCATTCTTTCAACTACCCTTGGTTCACCTGCTGCAGACCCTCTCATAGGAGCTATAGCATCTATTTCATCGAAAAATATTATGCATGGTGATGCTTGTTTTGCTTTTTTAAATATTTCTGCTATTTTTCTTTCAGATTCTCCAAACCACTTACTTAAAATTTCAGAACCCTTAACTGATATAAAATTGGCCTTTGATTCAGTCGCAACAGCCTTTGAAAGCATGGTCTTACCAGTTCCCGGTGGTCCAAATAAAAGAATTCCTTTAGATGGTTGAATTCCAATTCTCTTGAAATCTTCAGAATTAGTTAATGGCCATTCAACAGCCTCTCTAAGAGTATCTTTTAACTCTTCCAGCCCTCCTATGTCTTTCCAGCGTATATCTGGGACCTCAATAAAGACTTCACGAAGTGCAGATGGGCTGATTGATTTCAAAGCTTCCATAAAATCATTATTTGTTACAAACAGTTTTTCCAGAACTTCCTGAGGAATTGTCTGCTCTTCAAGATCTAATTCAGGTAATATCCTTCTAAGAGCATTCATCGCTGATTCCCTGCACAGTGCTGCCAAATCAGCCCCAACAAAACCATGTGTTATATCTGCAATTTCTTCCATATTCACATCATCTTCTAATGGCATTCCCCTTGTATGAATTTGCAGTATTTCACTTCTTCCATCCCTATCAGGGACTCTAAGTTCTATTTCCCTATCAAACCTTCCGGGACGTCTGAGTGCCTGATCAAGTGCATCAGGCCTGTTTGTTGCACCTATAACTATTACTTTCCCCCTTTCTTTTAATCCATCCATTAATGCAAGTATTTGAGCAACAACCCTACGTTCCACTTCTCCAGTAACCTCTTCCCTTTTAGGTGCAATGGCATCAATCTCATCTATAAAAATTACAGTGGGGGCATTTTCTTCAGCTTCTTTAAATAAATCCCTTATTTTTTTCTCAGCTTCCCCCACATATTTACTCATAACCTCAGGACCGTTTATAGCGACGAAATTGGAGCCACTTTCATTTGCAACCGCCTTTGCAAGGAGGGTCTTTCCAGTACCGGGAGCTCCATGTAAGAGGACTCCACGAGGAGGATCAATCCCAAGCCTGTCAAATATCTCAGGATGGCGCAGGGGAAGTTCTATCATTTCCCTTACTTTCTCTATCTCCTGTTTCAATCCACCCACATCATCATATGTAACATCTGGAACTTTTTTTTCAACTATTTCTACAGCTTCCGGTCGTACTTCTATTTCTGTAACATCATTTATTCTTACAATACCTGCAGGATTAGTTGATACCACTGAAAATTTAATTTCGCCCAATGAAAAGGGAGTTGTAGACTCAAAAAATTCTCTAAAAACTTTTTCTCCGCCAGGAAATTCCCTAAAAGTTTCCCTCGTTCGCCTTGGAGATATTAAAGACAAAATATCCCCCCTTGCTACAGCTCTTCCCATGATATTCCTTTTTATAATATCTCCAGATGCCATTATCCGTAAACCTTTTGTTGCAGGTGCAAGAACAACTTTTCGAGCAATTCTTATTTTAGCATGTCTTATAGTCACCGTCTCTCCTATGGATGTGCCTGCATTTGATCGAGTAAGGCCATCCATCCTCACTATTTCAAGCCCAATATCTGCGGGATAAGCATGACCTACTATTGCACCGGTTGTTCTTTTGCCGATTATTTCAACGATATCACCAGGTTCAATATCCATCTCCCTGAGTAATTCATTATCCATCCTTATAATACCCTTTCCAACATCTTGCTGCAATGCTTCTGCAACTCTAAGCTCAACTTCGCCAAGTTCAGGCATCTAAATCCCTCCATAAAAGTAAAATCAAATAATGAGCACTATACTTTCATATTTATGTTAATACAATGATATATATTTTTGTAAAGTTATTCACGCCTATTTTGATTACTTTTCATGCGCTCTCTATCTCTTCCTTTAAGTAGCTTCAAATAGAGGATTTAAACAAGGAAGTGATTAATATGTTAAAAAATAGTGGAAATACAGCAATTGATCTTAGAAAAAAACGAAGTTACATAAATTTAGAAGGAATAAACATGGTATCCTGCATCACAATAGCTGTGATTGTACTTGTTTTTGTTTTAAGCGCGGTACTATTCGCTTCATATCCAAATTCAAATATGCCTGCCGGTGTTTAAAACAGGTTAAACTCTATAGAATTAACAACTGTTGTATTTTTATCACACGTTGAACTATTGTTTTACAAATTTTAATATGCCAGCGAATATTTAAAGCCTGCTCATACATTTTTGGATTTCTTCAGTATCAAACCTAAGTATTATAATTCTTGAATTACCCTTTACTCCTTTTCCTGTAAATCGAGTATCAATAATCCTTAAAAATTCAAGCTTATTTAAAATTCGGTTAAATGAAGCATAACTTGACTTAGTCTTCTTGCTGAACTGACTATAAAGTTCTCCTGCCGTTAAATCTATGTCTGAAATTCGTATAAGATCCAGTAATGTTTTTTCATCATCTGATAAAGACTTGAGAGTATAAATGAGATTTATGGAGCCTGTATTTTTAAGTGCTTCTTTAATATGTTTTTTCTCTATTGTTTTGGATGCATCAGCTTCAGCCAAATTTCCGCTTATTCTTAAAAGATCAATTCCCACCCTCAGATCACCATTCGATACTGTATATTCCGTAATTTCATCTAAAAGCTCGTCTGAAATGACTTCATTATAAAAACCAATTTTAGCTCTTTCTTTCAAAATATCTTTTATTTCCTCCTTGGAATAAGGATTAAATATTATCTCCTGAGGAATAAATATGGAATTAACATTTTTATCAAGCATGAACCTGAATTCAATATCAGACAGGATAGCAAAAACTCCAGTTCTTACCCCTTCAAATGATTCATGAGCCCTTAAAATATCATA
>JAEZKE010000023.1 GCA_023436175.1 Methanobacteriota archaeon | reverse complement strand
TCCGCCTTTAAGCTTGATTAATACTTGGGAGTTTAATGATTTACCTAACGCGTCAAGTGGTCTTGAAACATTCACATTCTTTTGTACACTCACAATTATCACCTTTCCTATAACTTCATTGTTGGTGCGATTTATATTTAAATGTATCCTTCATTAATTATAAAGTATAACATGGACTTTGGTTATAAGTTAACAAAATATCCATTATTTTACTCCAATAATTTTATTGAAATCAACTTTTTAAAACAAATCATATGACCATAAATGGATTGGTAGTAATGATTACTATGTATTTTTTGGTATTTAATTGTATTTAAGTGTAAAACATTTCTATTTAATGCAATTGCATTTATACTAAAATAAATTTCATATGATTTTGTATATGCCTTTTTAAATAGATGTAATTATATTTAAAATAAGCGGATAATTCAATATCACTAAAATCATAACTGAAAATTATGTTAAATGGCTTAAATAATTAAGTTCAACTTTAAAGATAAGTTAGTGGAATGCAATTTAGTTAATTTGATAAGTTAGCTGCACAACTTATTTTCTCATTTTTTAGATGATCAAACTATTATTATATAAAAGTATACCACATTGAGGATAGTAATTAACAAAAATTTGAATTTTTATTGTTTATTATTTCTTATTATACATGATGCTCTTATGGGCAATCTCTTTTTGAAAATGATAACGTTGCATTTCATCGATATTTTAGTTGGTTAAGGTAAGTATATTCACCTTATCTGAAGATAATTGGGTGTATCTTCTGATTTAAAGTTAGACTTTTGAATATTCCTGTATCTATTCCTGTATCACTTACTATTTTATAATGGGTATTATCTTGATCAGACCATAGTGCTCCTGTTGATATGATTTGGATTTATGTAAAATTTTGAATTAAACTGTATATTAATTTATGACCTGCACCATAGAATGTAATTATTCCAAATCAAGAAGGTTATTCCATTTCATCAGTTATTATATAGTTCAATAGCGTATAGTTTAACCAAATATTATTTGAGAAAATTGTAAATCTGTTGAAGTCCCGGAACCAAAAGCACAATTAAAAATAGATGGGAAAACTTCAATTATGTAATATATATGTAAATTATATAATTACATTAAATATCACATAGTAATGAATCAAAGAAAAAAATTAATGAATTTAGCATATAAAAAAGATATTTAAATATAGTTTTAATTAGGTGTTTAAAATTGAAAATCAGGAAAAGGTACTACCTCCAAAAGAAGAAGTTAAAGAAAGTAATAAAAGAACTTGGAGATTATTCCACCTTAATTTCTCCAAAGAGTAAAGTTGAAATTCTTGAGAGTGATCTTTATGATATAATACTAATTGATGGAAGGCCATTAATCATGATGATTGATGAAATTCCTTTTCCAACAATTAAAGGGGCACTAGAACTTGAGATCACTAAAAAATATGTGGTAGTGGATATGGGTGCTGTTAAATTCGTTGCAAAAGGTGCAGATGTAATGAGTCCGGGTATCGTTGATGCAGATTCAGGTATACAGGAAGAAGATTTTGTCATTATAGTTGATGAAACACATAGAAAGCCTCTTGCAATTGGAAAAGCAATTATTTCTGGCCATGAAATGGTAGAAAAAAATGAAGGGAAAGCAGTAAAGGCTATCCATTATATTGGTGACAAATTATGGAATTTATCCATATAAAAATAGATATTAGTTTAATGTAGGCTACTCATGTAATTTTAAAAGTGAATTATTATGGAACTTAGATATTCGTCTGGAGACGTTATATCTCCCGAAGTACATGAAATTGGAGTTCTTGCCATTGGATCTCACCTTGAAAACCATGGTGCTGCACTTCCTATTGATACAGATTCTAAAATTGCAGCGTATCTTGCCCTTCAAGCATCTTTAATAAGCGGTGCAAAATTCTTAGGGATACTGCATGCAGCAACAGAATATGATTACATTAAACACGGTATTCATATGGATGCTCAAAAATTAGCAAAAGATCAGCTGCTTCCTACACTAGAGAATGCAAAAAAATGTTTGAATATCAAAAAAGTTGTTTTAGTCAATGGCCATGGAGGCAATATTCCCCTACTTGATTATGTGGAAGAGATGGAAAAAGAATTAGAACTTAAAATAATTTTTAATAATAAAATAGTGGAAATTGAAGGCCCTCATGCAGGAACAGGTGAGCTTTCAATGGGAAGCATTTTAAAAATCGTTGATGAATCTAAACTACCGGAACACTGTAATTTTAAAAAATATCCTGAAGTGGGTATGGTCGGCCTCAAAGATGCAAGAAATATTGATGAAGGAATAAACCAGGGTGCAGCTGCCATTGAAAAAGAAGGAGTTTGTATAGACATTGAATTAGGTAATCAGCTGCTTGAATCTGCTATTAATGATATAATTAAAGATATTAAAAATATGTTGCATGACTGAATTTTAATCTTATTTATAGATTGAGATTAGGATCAGGTCTCCAAAATGTTAAATGCCTGAATCTAAAAAGTAAAAATCGTTGATTGGATAATTTAAAATTTAATGGTGTTTTTATTGGATATAAATCTCATTAAAAAATCTCTAATTACAAAAATAGATAGTATCATACCTGTAATTATATTCATTTCTACTTTTTTAGTTTATATAACATTTTTAGCACCCTCTATATTTAAAGGAGACAGTGCTGAATTTTGCATCACTGCATATATATTGGGAATACCTCATCCAAATGGATTTCCCGTATATACATGGATTGGACATTTATTTACCATGTTACCAATTGGAAGCGTTGCTTATAGAGTCAATTTAATGTCTGCATTTTTTGGGGCCGTTACAGTATCTTTAATTTATGTTATTGTACTTAAAATAGCTATTCTGGATAAAAAGATAATTAGTGATATAAAATCATCATTACCTGCTAAAAGTATTCGAAGTTCATATATTAATGTTTATAGATTTATTGCAGTGATTGCAGCTCTTTCACTTGCATTTTCAAAAACTTTCTGGTTGCAGGCAGAGTTTGCAGAAGTTTACACATTTAATGCATTTTTCATTGCTTTAATGATTGTAATTCTTCTTTTATGGAGCAAAAACAGAGATAATAAATTTCTTTATATATTCTTCCTGATTTATGGGTTAAGTATTGGTGCGCATACTTCAAATATTCTTTTCATGCCTGCGTTTTTGGTATTCATTGCTTTAATAAACTATAAAATTTTTTTAAATATAAAAAACGTATCTTTATTTACATTACTGTTTATAATAGGTCTTTCTCAATTTATTTACTTATTAATTAGAGCTTCTCAGTATCCTGTGTATAGTGATATTTCGCCTGGTTTATACGGATGGTTACATTTAATAACAGCAGAGCAGTACTCAAATTACCTGATTTTTTCAATATCTGAAATTCCTAAAAGAATTTTAATGTATTTAGAATTTTTCAAGGCAGATTTCTTATTAACTGGTTCTATTTTAGGTATAATTGGACTTATAGGTTTACTTAAAAAGAATATTAAGGTCTTTGCACTTCTAACTTTAATGTTTATTTCAAATGGTGTATTTTTCCTGAATTATTATGTATTAGATGTAGAAGTGATGTTCATTCCATCATTCCTTTTATTTTCAATTTTCATTGGAATTGGAATAGCTGGAATTTTTGATTTAATTAGATACATATCTAATAATTTTAAAGTAGAAATAAGCATTAAAAATATGAATATCAATAGTTTCAAACTATTTACAGTTTTCATACTTTTATTATCTCTTCTTTTTATCCCAATCACATCTTATATCACAAATTACAATCAAATTGAACAGATGGATGATGATGGTTTTACATACTTTGCTTATACTGCTTTAAAAGAAGTTCCATCTAATTCAACTATCATTACATACTGGAAATCTTATACTGCATTTAAATATTTTCAGATAGTTGATACTATTAATCAAAATGTGACAATAATAGCAGTAGATGATGAAAACCTTTTAAATGCAACTGATCAAAATATTAACAAGGAAAATCTTTTTGTTGTTCATGATACAGATTTAATTCACGAAAAATATAATTTAGTCCCTGTTTTAGATGTTCCTCAGGTTGAAACTATGTATAAGGTTGAAAAAAAGTACTATGAAATTAATTTTCAATAGTTCTTATAAGTCTCGAGCATTCTTTTGCTATTTTCTGATTTTTAAAGGCATTTGCAATTCTTCTTATGGCTTCAAGTGTCCTTATCACCGAATCAAGCCATGAGAATATATCTCCTGCATAAGAATGTATTTGATAACCCTTTAAAAGTTTTTTACTGATATCGACAGGATCTTTCTTGAGCATTCTCTGTTTTAAAATTCTCCTTGAAAGTTCTTCCTGGAAACACTTGCAAAACGGCCGATCCTTACACCTGCAGGACATGAATTCAATTTGCATGTTTACAAGTGCATCTTGAAGATTAGAATCAAGTTTTGAAATTGTTTCGGCAGAAGACAGTATATCCAGTGTTGAATCAGCGAATAATCTGGCAGACAAGTTAATATTAAGTGCCTTACCCAACCTTCTATTTAACCTGTTTGACATGTATGCATTTTCAAAGGGATCAAGTTTTACTGCTATTTCTAAAGGATCAATGTGTTTCTTCTTCTTTTTGTCATGATTTTTGATACTAATACTTTTTTTTATGTATTCTGCAGCCTTTAAGTCCATGAAAGATACCGAAACTGCCCTTCCATAGCTTGTTGAAGATATTTTATTATTTTCTTTCACGAGACCAGTATCATGTATGATATCATATGCTTCTTCTAAACTTAACGGAAGATCCAGATTTTTATAAGCATTTTGAAGTTCTTCAAAGGTACATACCCTTCCAGAGCATATATCAGCTAAACACTGCTCCAATACATCATCTTCATCGTACTGTACATATATGGGGTCTACATCACTTTCAAGTAAGCTTACAGCCTGCACATCTTCTGTTTCTTCTCCATATTTCCTTCCAACTTCAGGTATCAGGTAAACTTTTCCCATATCATGGTAAGAAGGTCTTCCTGCCCTTCCAAGCATCTGAGAGAATTCATTGTTGGATAACCACTTGTTTCCCATTATGAGAGACTCAAATATAACCTGGGATGCGGGAAAATCCACACCTGCAGCAAGTGCAGCTGTTGTTACGACGGTTGAAATTTTCTGATTTGCAAATTCTTTCTCTATCTTACTCTTTTTTGAATAAGAAAGTCCAGCATGATATGCCGCTGCTTTAATGTTCCTTTTTGTTAAATAATCTGCAATGGAATGTGTTTTTCTCCTTGAATTTGTAAATATGATAGTTTGCCCGTGAAATCCTTTTTTGGAGATGTTTTTATATTCTGCCCTTGCAAGTTTAGTCATTATGTCTGTTTTTTCGTATTCTGACTTTGCAAATATTAGATGTCTCTCTAAAGGAACTGGACGCCTGTCATATTCAACAAGTTTCATCAAGAATTCGCTCGCGATCTCTTGAGGATTTTGAACAGTAGCCGAAAGTCCGATGATTTGTATATCTTTAAAAAGAGATTTTAAACGCTTTATAAGTCCATTTAGCCGAGGGCCTCGCTCTTTATCATCAAGCATGTGTATTTCATCAATTACAACAGTACCAAGTTCTCCAAAATCTCCTGCCTTTCCAGAACGTAACAGGAAGTCGAGTCCTTCATAGGTACCCACTACAATATCTGCATTTTTTACATCATCATCAGGAAGTGTAAGCTCTTCTTTTGCTTTTATCCGGCTCATACCTACTTTTATTGCAACTTTTAACCCTAATTTTCCATATTTTTTCTTAAAATCTCTGTATTTCTGGTTTGCAAGTGCTACAAGAGGTGTTAAAAATATGAATTTTTTGCCTTTCATTGCATTGGGTACGCCTGCAATCTCCCCTATTAAAGTTTTCCCGCTTGCAGTTGCCGATACAACAAGCAAATTGTCCCCTTTAAGAAGTCCATTTTGTAAAGCTAAAGATTGTACAGGCAGTAAATATTTACCATGAAGTTTTAATATTTTTTTAAGTTCTTCAGGGATATTTATATTATCTATCTCCATTTTAGGAGTATTATCTTTGCCTACTGTAATTTTATCAAATAAAGTTAAGTCTGGATTCTTCACCGGGTTAAATTTAGGGTCAAAAACACTTAAAACCTTATTAAGATCACCAGTTTTATCTAACATCCTTTTAAAATTATTAAACACGCTTAAATCGAGTCCTTTATACTTCAATTCGCGTTTAATTTCTTCCTCAGCGCATAGTCTGCATATGTACTCTTTATTGGATAAATAGGCGGATTTTCTGTTTATGACAGTTATGTATCCTTCTAATGTACAGTGCCTACAGATTCGCGTTTTTTTAAATTCAATGTTGAGAGAATCAAGCATTTCCTCTATTTCTTCATCTCCGTCAATTAAATAAACGTTCTGTTTTTTTAAAATTTTCATAGCCTCACTTGGAGGAAAAAGAGACTCCTTATCGCCTTTTTTTACTATAAATTTATAAGGTCGTATCTGGTTATTAGTCCGTTTAAGTCTTAAATATCCATAAAAAAGAGGTTTTCTCCTTGAATTTAATGCTCCTTTTGAGCTTCCAATAGGAAATAACTCCACAATTTTCTTATTTCGCCGTAAAATTATCATGATTATCTACCAATATAAAAAAATAGAATTCTTATCAGATCATAAAAAGATATGTCTTTATTATTTATATATCCTATGAATTTTAAATCAGGCATATAAATGATTAAAATGTTTAAATTAAGCCTATAAATGTTTAAATAAGATTAAAATAAAATTGATAAATTTATTTTTAGGTAACAGCAGTCTGTTATCTTTAAAATAAATTATATTTAAATCTTAATTATTCCACCATGTACTATTTCTAGATGAATTTCTAGAGGAATTGGTTGAATTACCAGTATTATTTACTGCAGGAGTTGAATTGGTAGTATTGTAGAACTGTCTCATGACATGGGCTGGTTTAAAGGAAGGATCACCCATGGTTGAGATCTGTTGATTACTATTTGAAGCAAATATGGAAGGTAGGATCCCAAAAGTGATGTCATTACCTGAATTTAGCACATTTGCGCATGATCCAAATCCAAATGCAATTAAAGATATCATTAAAACTATAAAAAGCTTCCCTGCTTTTCTTGAATTCATAAAAACTCCTCATTTACTGAAATATTTAGACTGTTAATATTAAGTTTATTTTGAGGTTTATAAAATTATCTAATTAAGATTAACTAGCTGAATTTAATTTAAATTTGTATCAAAAAGTTGAATCTAAAAAATTCAATTTAAAAGTGAGTACTAATTTAATTTGACAGTTAAATGATTGGAATCATAATAATTAACAAAAATCACCTGCGCAGAATATAATAAACTCCCGTAACTAAAAATGGCATCACGATTAAAAGTACAGTAGATGCAATAGTTGAACTAGAAGAAAAATAAGTGATTGCAACACTTAATGGAATAATTCCATCCCTCATGCTACTTGAATATAACAGGGGGATACTGTCCCTTTTGGGGGTCTTAAACAACTTACCTAAAATATACCCATAGGCAAAACCCGCTATAAGCAAGACAATTATGAATATACTCATCAGTAAAATCAAGCTGAACTTATTAGACATTACATTTGATACCATATGAGCAATTGCGATTATTATTATAATTAGGCTCACAAAAGAGGAAGTTAGAGTAATTGTATCTTTAGCACTCAAAAATACGATTTTTGGGCCTACAAAACCTAGGGTTTTGTGGCCGTGAAAAATCTTTGATTTTTCACATGTTTGAAAATCTCTCAAAAACCTTCGGTTTTTGAGGGCAGGGACGTATTTATCTTCCTCTAATCTTAAAAATAATGCAATCGCTGCTGGAGCAAATATGGATAAAGCAAGAAGTTTAAATATGGATACTGCAAGATCAGGGGATGCAATACCCATAAAATAAAGGATTACTGGATAAGTGAATATGCTCAGCATCATGGAAAATAGTGCTGTAGTTACAGAAATTGCACCGTCGCCCTTTGAAAGTTCTGTCCATAATGCAGCAACGACTGGAGATGGTGCAAAGCATAAAAGAATTATTCCAACGTAAATATCTTGAGAAGGTAAGAAAAAATAGCTAAACAAAATACCAATAACAGGGTATAATACGAGATTAGATACGATAAGAGCGAGTACTTTTTTAGGATGGTTTACTATCCTTGTAAAATCACTTACTCTGTGTTCAATAATCATAGAAAAGACTAAAATAGCAAGTAGAATAGACACGTATGGAGATAAAACAGAAAATTGAGGAAACGTAAAGCCTAAAATTACACATAACACCGTGAGTAATCCATAGTATTTTCTTATATTTCCATGGATGGATTGTCCTATGTTTCCATTGGTTTTAGTTATTGGCATTTCTAACCTCAATCTCAAGAATTTTGGGTTTGCAAATCACAAATGCTTTTTAAGATTCTCAATTCAAAAATTTATACATTTCTATTTTCCCTTTTAATTCTTAAATTTAACTATTTGCATCCAAAATAACACATAATAGGAATTAATGTGATTGTAAATAATTTGATAACATAGTTAAACTACTTAAAACTGGAAATACTTAAAAAATATTAGTAATACATTTACAGTATAAGTAACATAAATCTGTTTGGAATTTTTAGGAATAGAAATGTATTGTATTCATATTAGTAAATTTGAATAATGGGAAAATACAAAATAATATCCTAAGTAAAAAGTTGTGAAATTTTTAAATGCCTCGATAAATGATGATTTAATTTTTAGATTTTAGAAAAGAAAAGGTGAATACATTGGCAGATAGACGCGTTAAAGTGTTGTTAATAGAAGATAACGACGCGGATGCAAGATTTATAAGCTAGATGTTTAAGGATATTAAAACAAAAAAATATGGATTATCCCATGCTAAAAGACTTGATGAAGGGTTTAAATTATTAGATGGGGATTCTTTCGATGTTCTACTTTTAGATCTTAGTTTACCCGACAGTATAGGCCTTGAAACATTCGAAAGAGCACATGAATATGAACCGGAACTACCTATTGTTATTTTAAGTGGTTTAGATGATGAAGAAGTTGCGGTTAGGGCTGTAAGAGAAGGTGCACAGGATTATCTGATGAAAGGTGAGGTTAGTGGTAGATTACTTTCCAGAGCTATCAGCTATGCAATTGAACGTCATAATGCTGAAAAAGAATTAATAGAAAGCCGAAATGATCTTATATCTTTAATTAATAATTACACAACAGAATTAAAAGAAAAGGGAGTTAGAGAAGCTGAAGATATGCATAAAAGTTTAGAAACAAAGATTGCAAATTTCGAAGAGCTAAAAAAATCAAATATAGATGTAAAATCAGCTAAAGAAGGCGCTGGCAACATACAACTTTTCAATGAAAGAGTTCCAAAAAGTTTATGGTTACAGGTTGCAGGGGACTTTAGAAGCCCTCAGGAAAAGTTATCTGTAGATGAAAAGAATATTAAACTTCAATCAGCCGAGGCAGACGACCTGGAAAATTTAGTGGAATTTATCAAAGAATTAGGAGAACGAGGATATTTTGCAGAAGAGCACTATGTTGTGGATCTTGGAATGGGATCAAATTTTTAATGGATGCAACACTTATTTAAAATGAATTATGCAAAAAATTATTTTTTATTTTCTTTCATATACGAAAATTTAGAAGATAGGTTAGCTAAAATAGTCCATTGTCTTGACATATATTGTTTTTCAGGTAAGATGTTGCTTTTGTAATTATCTATTAAAGATTTAACATTAAAATCATTAGTTTTATACGCGGATTTAATTGCTTCTGCTGCCCCGTATCCACTAGCCAATGCACTTGATATTCCTTCCCCAATAGGGTTTAAGAAGTTTGCCGCTTCTCCAGTAAATAAAATTCTGCCTATTCCTAAATCAACTGAACATCCAGGCATGATAACAGGCATTATTCCAATTTCTTCTTTAACACATGATTCTATTTGGGCATTAAATTGCGACTTAAGAAATGAAAGAAATCTTGAATGATACGTTTTCATTGTCGCTGGTTCTTTGACACCTATTCCAAAAATTAAAAAATCATCTTTAACATTAAACCATGCATCATACTGGGAGAACTCAGGATGCAAAAATGCATGAAAAAAGCTATGGTCTAAATCAATAGTACCTTTACAAAACGTTTGATAAGTGAAAATATAATTATTTGGCTTTTTAAATAAATTTCTTTTAATATTACTGCTTGCCCCGTCACATGCTACCACAATTCTGGCATTTTCTTCATATACTTCTCCACTATGAAGCTTTACTGATACATGATCCTGTTTTTCTTCACAAGAAACGGCTGAAGTTGCCTGCTTAAACTCAGCACCTGCATTTTGGGCCTTAAAAGCAAGCCATTCATCCAGTAAGTTTCGCCAGACATTTAAACTATCGCTTTCAAACTTAAATGTCTGATTCTTTTCATTGGTAATTATTATGCCTTTGCTCATATTTGGTTTGCATAGGACCGAATCAGGTATTTTTCCAAATTCGTTTTCTATTATATTAATTGATTTCTTTATTAAGATACCTGAACATGATTTTTCTCGAGGTATTTTCATTCTTTCAACTAATAAAACATTATATCCTGCATCACTCAATCTTTTTGCTGTTATGCAACCAGCAGGGCCTGCACCTATCACCATTACATCATACATTTAAATTTTTTCCTCCCAAAAGTAAAAACTAGATTATATAATCATTAGAAAATTTCATGCTTTGATTGGGATTATGTTCTCAATGTCTTTAGCAATTCTTATTAGATTAACTTTGGATTTCTGTATTCACAAGGAACTGCAGTCTGGCATTTTCCGCATCCATATCTCGGCTTATTTAACTTAAGCGTCTTATCAAGGAACTTAGAACAAGATTCAGCATCTTTACCATTTTCAGTGATTGCTAAAGGAGGGCACCGGTCAATGCATTCACCACATTTGATACAGTACTCG
>JAEZKE010000122.1 GCA_023436175.1 Methanobacteriota archaeon | reverse complement strand
CCTCATGAAGACCTATGAGGAGATCACCCACGCCGCCTCCATCGACAGCGACATCAAGCGCGACAACGCCAACATCGACGGGGACACCGCCATGGGCGTCATGCTCAAATACGGCTCCGAAGGCGCCAAGATCTTTAATGAGATGTACGTGCTCAAGCCCGAGCACGCCCTGGCCCACAAGAGCGGCGACATCCACATCCACGATTTTGATTTCTATACACTGACGACGACCTGCTGCCAGATCGACATCCAGAAGCTGTTTCACGACGGTTTTTCCACCGGCCACGGCTTTCTCCGGGACCCAACGACATCGCCAGCTATTCGGCGCTGACCTGCATCGCCATTCAAAGCAACCAGAACGACCAGCACGGCGGCCAGAGCATCCCCAACTTTGACTACGCGCTGGCCGACGGCGTGCGCAAGACCTTTGCCCGCCGCTATCGCGACAACCTGGCCCGCATCCTTGCCTTCACGCTGTTCCCCGACGACGCCGCCGACAGCGCCGGCGTCGCGGCCTCGGTGGAGGAGGCCTTCCGGCAGATACGGGAGCGCCACGGCCTGCGCCCGGCGCTGGATGACGCCAACGGGTACCGGGGCCTGGAGTATGAGCTGCTCAGCGCGCGCTGGGATGGCGTGCTTGTGGCCCGCTGCCAGGGCTTTGCCATGAAGCGCGCCGCCGAGGAGACCGACCGGGCCACCTTCCAGGCCATGGAGGCGCTGATCCACAACCTCAACACCATGCACAGCCGCGCCGGCGCCTAGGTGCCCTTCAGCTCCATCAACTATGGCACCGATACCAGCGCCGAGGGCCGCATGGTCATCCGCAACATCCTGCTGGCCACCGAGAACGGCCTGGGGTATGGCGAGACGCCCATTTTCCCCATACAGGTGTTCAAGGTCAAGGACGGCGTCAACGCCAACCCCGGCGACCCCAACTATACCTGTTCCAGCTGGCATGCCGCACCACGGCCAAGCGGTTGTTCCCCAACTTCTCCTTCCTTGACGCGCCCTTCAACCTGCAGTATTACCGGCCCGGCCGCGTGGAGACCGAAGCCACCTACATGGGCTGCCGCACCCGCGTCATGGCCAACGTGCACGACCCCGAGCGGCAGATCGTCACTGGGCGGGGCAACCTGAGCTTCACTTCCATCAACCTGCCCCGGCTGGCCATACTGAGCAACGGCAACCTGGAGGAGTTCAACCGCCGCCTGGACGGCATGATCGACCTGGTGTGCGACCAGCTACTGGACCGCTTTGAGATACAGTGCCGCAAGCGGGTGAGGAATTTCCCCTTCCTGATGGGCAACGGCATTTGGCTGGATTCGGACAAGCTGGGCCCCGACGACAAGGCCCGGGAGGCGCTGCGCCACGGCACCCTCACCATCGGCTTCATCGGCCTGGCCGAGACGCTCAAGGCGCTGACCGGCCGCCACCACGGCGAGTCGAAGGAAGCCCAGGCGCTGGGCCTTGAAATCATCGGCCACATGCGTGCCCGCATGGACGACATGGCGGCCAGGACGAGGCTGAACTTCTCGTTCATCGCCACGCCGGCCGAGGGGCTGTCGGGCCGCTTTGTCAACATCGACCGCAAGCGATTCGGCGCCATCCCCGGCGTCACCGACCGCTCCTACTACACCAACAGCTTCCACGTCCCGGTCTATTTCCCGATCAGCGCCTATGACAAGATTCGCCTGGAAGCGCCCTACCACGGGCTCACCAACGGAGGTCACATCACCTATGTGGAGCTGGACGGAGACCCCTCCGGCAATGTGGAGGCCATCGAGGCCATCATCCGCGCAATGAAGGCCAGCGGCGTGGGCTATGGATCCATCAACCACCCGGTGGACCGGGACCCGGCCTGCGGCTTCAACGGCATCATCAACGACGAGTGCCCCAAGTGCCACCGCCACGAGGCGGACGGCCCCTCCTTTGAGCGCATCCGGCGTATCACCGGCTATCTGGTGGGCACGCTGGACCGGTTCAACGACGCCAAGCGGGCGGAGGAACATGACCGCGTGAAGCACGTGAGCGTCACGCCCTCCTGCTCCCTGGAATGGCTTTGAGCACGCTCAGGCTGGCGGGCATCATCCGGGAGAGCATTGTGGACGGCCCCGGCATCCGTTTCACAGTGTTTGCCCAGGGCTGCCCCAGGCGGTGCCCCGGCTGCCACAACCCGCAGACCTGGTCCTTTGAGGGCGGCTTTGCAGCGGAGCCGGGGCAGATTGTGGCCGAGATGAAGAAGGACCCGCTGGTCAGCGGCCTCACGCTGAGCGGCGGGGAGCCCTTCGGCCAGGCGGCGGCGATGGCCGAGCTGGCCCGGGCCGCCGGCGAAGCGGGCTACCATGTGCTCTGCTATACCGGATATCTGTATGAGGAACTGCTGGCGCTGGCCGGGGAAGACCCGGCGACGCTGGCTCTGCTGCGCCACATCGACGTGCTCATCGACGGCCCCTTTGTTCAGGCGCTCAAAAGCTACGAGCTGCGGTTCCGCGGCTCCTCCAACCAGCGCATCATCGACGTGCCGGCCTCCCTCCGGGCCGGCCACGCGGTCGCCGCTACCATTTAACCCCTCTTTTCGCATCCGCACGGCTTTTTGACAAACAGTAGCCCCGGCAACAGCGTTGCCGGCTTGTTTGTATTAGCATGAATTGTGGAACATACTGTGATACGGGTTGTTATGCAATGCACGCAACTTAGGCTATCTGCTACTGGTTTCCATGGTAATTCGGGCCGGGACGGGGCCCGGCCCCTACTGGTCGGGGGATTGGGGGCGAAGCCCCTGCCTCAAACTTTGCCCCCTCCACCAATGCTCTGGGGGAGGGGGTTGGGGGTGAGGGTTAGCAATGCGGGATGAGATCGGTCTTAAGTTGCTGGTATTGGATTGTTATGCCGATGGGAGACTGTGCCATGAACATGTTTTGTTATCAATGCCAGGAGACGGGCAATCGAAAGGGCTGCACATCGGAGGGCGTCTGCGGCAAAAGCGACGAGACCGCCAACCTGCAGGACGTTCTGATCTATTGCCTGAAGGGGCTGGCCTATTGTCTGCGTCAGGTTCCCGCCGGCGAGCTCACGCCGGAGTCGGGCATGCTTGTCACCGAGTGCCTGTTCGCTACGGTGACCAACACCAACTTTGATTCCAAGCGAATCGTGGAATACATCCATAAGGTGCTGGAACACAAGCGCCGGCTGGCGGGCGCGGTGGGGCGCGACGCCGCCCCGTGCGCAACCCAATCGGAGGCTCCGGCCACGGAGCAGGCCCTCTGGGAGACCAAAGACGACGGGGAGATCTACCGGAAGAGCCTGAACATCAGCGTGCTGGACATCAAGGACGCCGACGAGCGCTCTGTGAAGGAGACCGTCGTCTACGCTCTCAAAGGCATGTCCGCGTACGCCTATCACGCCGGTGTGCTGGGGTATTACGATGCCGGCTTGTTCAGTTTTATCTATGAAGCACTCTTCAGCACCTCCATCCCTCTGCCCATGGATCAGCTCATGGAGCTGGTATTCAAAGTGGGCCAATACACCTTCACCGCCATGGAGCTGCTGGACCGGGCCAACAGCGAGGTCTATGGCGGCCCCCAACCCGTCATGGTGGACACGGGCGTGGGCGGCAGGCCCGGCATCCTCGTTTCGGGGCATGAATTGCGGGACCTGGAGATGCTGCTGGACCAGAGCCAGGGCATGGGGGTGGATGTCTACACCAACGGCGAGATGATCCTCGCCCAGTCGCTGCCCTTCTTCCGCAAATACCCCCACTTCCGGGGCAACTACGGCAACGCCTGGTGGCAGCAGACCGAGGAGTTCCTGAAGTTCAACGGCCCCGTGCTGGTCACAAGCAACTGCATCGTTCCGCCGGAGAAGGGCTATGTGGACCGGCTTTTCACCAGCAGCGTCGCCGGTTACCCCGGCGTGCGGCACATCGGGGAGATCGACGGCAAAAAGGATTTCTTAGCGATCATCGGGCTGGCGCAGCGCTGTCCTCCCCCGCAGGACCTGGGGGAGCGGGGCTTCATGACGGGGTTCCGCCATCAATACCTGGAATCCATCACCGATGATATCGTCAATGCCATCAAGTCGGGCAAAATCAAAAGATTTGTCGTCATGGCGGGCTGCGACGGGCGGGACCAGCACAGGAG
>JAEZKE010000034.1 GCA_023436175.1 Methanobacteriota archaeon | reverse complement strand
ACCTTATTCAACTTAAATTGAAAAGGGGGTACATTTTCAGTAGCAACCAAAAATCACCACAAATCTACCAAACCAACATCAAACTCGAATATTTCTACATTTCTGCAAACGATTCAAGCCCTCATACATTATAGCCACAATCGGAAAAACCAGCTTTCACAGAATGATATTATCACACTCCAGCCGACGCCTTAAATCATGGCACATATAATACTAAACACTTGTAGTTTTACAAGCATATTAGAATTTCTTGCACAGTTCGAAACAACTTCAAACCAGCGCATACTATAGCCACAACCTGTAGATTAACAAACTTATTAGAAAATACTGCACAAATTATTAAGTTTAAGAAATTTGTTGTGACACTTTAATTTATGAATTACCATATATATATTTTTTCTACTTTGACTTAGATAAGATCACTAAAAACAATCATGCAATTAAATTCATAATATTATGACTTTAAACTAAAAAAATAATAATATAAATCTTACTTCATTTAATCAAACATTTTTAAAGTTAGATTTTAAAAATTAGCCGTATACACCTTATTATTTCTTAGAAATTCCCCTACTTTTAAATAATATATAACATATATAGTGTATTTCTAAATAAATCTGCTAACATGGTTTTAAATCCACTATTTATACCTTTCGATTGCAATTAAAACACAAAGTATTTTTATAGTTCGGATAGATTTAAATGCGGTGATAAACTATGAAGTTTGGTATTGAATTTGTTCCAAATGAACCTATAGACAAAATAGTTAAATTAGTCAAATTAGCTGAAGATGTAGGTTTTGAATATGCGTGGATTACAGACCACTACAACAACAAGAACGTATATGAAACCCTGGCATTAATTGCCAACGGAACTGAAACTATAAAAATGGGTCCAGGTGTAACTAACCCCTACGTAAGAAGCCCAGCAATAACAGCATCTGCTGTTGCAACATTAGATGAATTATCAAACGGAAGGGCCACATTAGGTATTGGTCCTGGTGACAAAGCAACCTTCGATGCATTAGGAATTGAATGGACAAAACCTGTCAGCACAATTAAAAATGCAATCACCATGATGGAAACTCTCCTCTCAGGCGGAAAAACAGAAAGCGGTGCAAGTTTAATGGGTACAAAAGCTGTACAAGAAAAAGTCCCAATTTATATGGGTGCACAAGGTCCTATGATGCTTAAAACCGCTGGTGAAGTATCTGACGGTGCATTAATCAACGCATCAAACCCAAAAGACTTTGAAGCTGCAGTTCCTCTCATAAAAGAAGGAGCAGAATCTGCTGGTAAAAGTATGTCTGACGTAGATGTAGCTGCATACACTTGCTGCTCCATTGATGATGACGCTGGTAAAGCTACAGGCGCAGCAAAAATTGTTGTTGCTTTCATTGCTGCTGGTTCACCACCACCAGTATTCGAAAGACACGGCCTACCTGCAGATACCGGTGCTAAATTCGGAGAATTCTTAGGTAAAGGAGACTTCGGTGGAGCAATCGGTGCTGTAAACGACGATCTAATGAACGCATTCTCTGTTTGTGGAACTCCTGATGACTTCATACCAAAAATTGAAGCTCTCGCAGGTATGGGTGTAACCCAGTATGTTGCAGGTTCCCCAATTGGTCCTGACAAAGAAAAATCCATAAAATTACTTGGAGACGTAATTAGCTCATTCTAGTTTTTTTAGTCCAAACTTTATAGTAACATCACCAATTGGATTAAAAAGTCCAAATTGGAGAATTTTCAATTCTCCTCTTTTTAAAAGCTTTTATCAACTTAAATTAATTAACTCATTACTATTCGGGAACTAATTTAAGTTTTACTTCAAATTCTTTTTACTAAACATATATTAAATTAAAATCATAAAGTAAGTAACATTGTTTTATCTATGATCCGGCAACAAGTGATTGTGATGTCTTTAGAAAGAAAAGAAATGAAAAGAAAACAGAAGCAGGAGGATATAATCAGTACTGCTGAAAAACTATTCTTTTCCAAAGGTTATGATGATGTTTCAATGAATGACATTGCTAAGGATGCTGGAATGAGTAAAGCAACTCTTTACTTATATTTTGATAATAAAGATAGTCTTTTTTTTGCAGTTGTCCTTAGGGGCATTAAAATTATGAAATCTCTAATAAAAAAAGAGATGGAAAATGCAGAAAAGGGCATTGATAAAATTTTTGCTTATAGAAATGCTTATTTTGATTTTGCAGTAAGATATCCAGACTATATTCATATTTACAATTATTTTCTCTCTGGAAGATTTGATTTAACTAAAATTGTTGATAATTTAGTCATGAAAGATGTAATTGAAAAAGGTAGGAAATTTGCCATGTTTCCTGCAACATTGGCTTCTCCTGATGAAAATGAAAGGAAAATTATGGAAATTCGAAAGGATATTCTCGTGCTTTTAATTAATTCCATTAAAACAGGCATTGAAGATGGTTCAATTAATAAAAGAATAAGGCTTATAGAAATGGCTGTTTTATTAAAATCAATGACTGAAAATAATTTGAATATGCCTCCAGATTTAGTTAAAACTTTAGAAATAAGGGGTATCAATAATAAGAAGTTTTTTTCAGATGTTAATAGCTTAATAGATAATTTATTTAAATCGTAATCTAAATATACTTTTGGCTTGAATTCAATGATTAAATTGAAGATCTGTTAAATATTATATTTATTTTTGATATTCTCAAATCGACATGGGTGGAAAAATTAAACTGATGCATTATAATGATGCATAAGCGGGTGTTGTGGTTATTATCACTGTAAAGAGAGTTAAAATTGATAAAATAACATTTTTATTAACATATGATCTTGTTAATCTATTTTTTAAATTATCCACAGTTAATGCACTCCGTAACTTCTGGGAAACTTTTTAGTTCATGGTCTTATAATGTAATAAATTGTTAAGTATTTATCTATTTAAGTTCCAATATCTGTTTTAAATGCATTTTGAGTACTGTTTAGTTGGTAACAACTCATGATAATGTGTTATCTATAGAACATTTATCGATATGAATATAACTGATTTTTACGTCTTTTTAGATTAATAAAACTCTATTCTGTCAGCATATTATATTTTCATTTGTTGTGTTAATAACTATTAATTTTTCATAAAGTGATCTCTATTTAATGTGGAATATACACAATTTAGGAATTTATAAGGGCCCCACAGTAAGCTTTATTATCTATTTAAACCTATAAGAATAAGCAAGATCGCATTTTTACTTTTTATGATTAAACGAAGTTGATCTTAATTAGTTACATACTGCAGTAGAATGTAGTGAATGATTTTCATATAAAATGTACTTTTAGTATGGTAAGGGAGCAATATGGGGTATTTCGAGATTTTAGAAGAAGAAACAGAGAAATTGTACGCTATAGCTAAAAAGGCACGGCTTAAAGGTTACGATATGGATATGGAGCCAGAGATACCTCTTGCCAAGGATTTAGCGGAGCGAGTAGAAGGGTTGGTTGGTCCAAAAGGCGTCGCAAAAAGAATCAAAGAATTAGAAAATGATTTATCCAGGGAAGAAGTGGCATTTCAAATAGCAAAAGAAATTGCATCAACGCCTGATGAAGAAGATAAAGAAGATTCAATTGAAATTAAAGAACTGAAAGCTGACCAGGCCTTGCGAACTGCCCTTGCTATCTTAACTGAAGGAGTAGTTGCTGCGCCTCTTGAGGGAATTGCAAAGGTCAAAATTAAACAAAACTTTGATCATACATGGTATTTTGCTGTTTATTTTGCAGGCCCTATAAGAAGTGCTGGAGGAACTGCGGCAGCAATGGCAGTTCTAATCGGGGAATACATAAGGCTTTCCCTTGATCTTGATGTTTACAAACCTACAGAAATGGAAGTTGAGAGATACGTGGAAGAAGTTGAGCTTTATGAATCTGAGGTTACCAATCTTCAGTATTCACCAACTCCTGATGAAGTAAGGCTTGCAGTAAAAAATATTCCGGTAGAAGTAACAGGGGAAGCTACTGACCAGATAGAGGTTTCGCATCGTGATTTAGAACGTGTAGAAACCAATAGTATTAGGGGTGGAGCTCTCCTTGCGATAGCTGAGGGAGTTATACAGAAAGCCCCAAAAGTCATGAAATACGCCAGTAAATTGAAAATAGATGGCTGGAACTGGTTGGATAAATTTGCAAAAGGAAGTACTAAATCAGATGATAAAGAAGAAGGCGCCCCTAAAGTAAATGATAAATATATGAGAGATATAATTGGTGGAAGGCCAGTTTTATCATATCCTCAGGCAAAAGGCGGATTTAGATTAAGATATGGCCGTTCAAGGAATTCTGGCCTAGCTGCAATGGGAATCAGTCCATTAACCATGGAAATTGTGGAGTTCTTAGCAGTCGGAACCCAGATGAAGATTGAAAGGCCGGGTAAAGGAATGTGTGTTGTTCCATGTGACACTATAGAAGGTCCAATAGTTAAATTAAGGAATGGAAATGTAGTTAAAGTAGAATCCATAGCGCATGCAAGGGAAATTAAAAAAGATGTAACAGAAATTCTATTTTTAGGAGACATACTGGTTGCATTTGGTGAATTTTTAAGAAATAACCATGTACTTTTACCTTCTGCATGGTGTGAAGAATGGTGGATTAAAACAGTCCAGAATTCTCCTGAATATTCTGAAGATACTGGGCAGGATTTAAATTTAGATACAATCAATGATATTGGATCAGAAGAGGCATTTGAACTTTCAAGGAAATATAATGTTCCTTTACATCCAGAGTACACTTATTTTTATCATGATGTCTCACGTGATGATTTAAATGAACTGAGAAGCTGGTTGTATAAAAATTATGATGATGCAGCGGTAAAAAATGATTTAATATTGGACATAGAGCCTCCCAAAAGAATTTTGGAAGTTATAGGGGTTCCTCACAGGGTTCAAGATAATAAAGTTGTAATAGATTATGATCATGCAAATGTACTGCTCAGTACTCTTGTTGAGCCTTTGGATATTGAAAAAGATATTACAACATTAGAAGCGCTAAACGAAGTGTCTCCTGTGAAAATAATGGCAAAAGCTCCAACATATATTGGTACAAGAGTTGGAAGGCCTGAAAAAACAAAGGAAAGGAAAATGAAACCTGCACCTCATGCACTGTTCCCAATAGGTACCAACGGAGGAATGAGACGTAACATCATTGAAGCGGCCAAAAAAGGAACTATAACAGTCGATGTTTCTAGATGTAAATGCATAGAATGCGGGGTAAGTTCATTCCATGCCAAATGCCCGGTATGTGGTGGAAGAACGGAGCCAACAGGGGCTGGAAAGAAAAAAATTAATTTAGCAAGTTTACTTAAAAAGGCATATGAAAATGTTGGGGTTAGGAGATTAGATGAAATAAAAGGGGTAATAGGAATGATATCTGAAGAAAAATTCCCTGAACCGCTTGAAAAGGGGATACTCCGGGCTAAAAATGATGTATTTACCTTTAAAGATGCCACAATAAGGCATGACTCTACTGATTTGCCTATTACTCATTTTATACCTAAGGAAGTAGGAGTAACTCCTGCAAAACTAGTTGAACTTGGATATACTCATGATTGTTATGGAAATATACTTGAAAATGATGATCAAATCATTGAAATAAAGATTCAGGATATAATAATCTCAGAAAACTGTGCAGAATACTTTGTGAGGGTCTCAAAATTTATGGATGATCTGCTTGAAAACTTTTACCACCTGGACAGATTTTATAATGTTAATGAGATCGAAGACTTAGTTGGACATTTAGTAGCCGGTCTTGCTCCACACACTTCTGCCGGTGTTTTAGGAAGAATTGTAGGATTTACAAAGGCAGCATGCTGTTATGCACATCCATATTTCCATTCTGCAAAAAGAAGAAACTGTGACAGTGATGAAGACGCAGTAATGCTTCTTTTAGATGCGTTAATCAACTTCTCGAAGATATACCTTCCAAGTTCAAGGGGAGGAAAAATGGACGCTCCACTGGTTCTTTCATCAAGGATAGATCCTGAAGAAATCGATGATGAATCTCATAATATTGACGCAATGCCTACACTTCCACTGGAACTGTATGAAAAAACCCTTGAATTTGCTACACCTTCAGATGTTCTCGATCTTGTAGATAACGTTAAAAAAAGACTTGGTACAGAAGACCAGTACCACGGCCTCATGTTTTCACACAACACTTCAAGCATCCACAGCGGGCCAAAATTATGTCTTTACAAGATGCTTCCTACCATGAAAGAGAAGGTAGAAGAACAGGTTAAAATTGCAGAAAAGATAAGGGCTGTTGACCAGAAGGGAGTTGTGGAGGGCGTTCTTATGTCTCACTTTTTACCGGACATGGCAGGAAACTCAAGGGCATTTTCCCGGCAAAAAGTTAGATGTACTAAATGCAACAAGAAGTATAGACGAATACCACTTTCTGGAGAATGTACCTGCGGTTCAAATTTGATACTCAGCATATCCAAGGGTTCAGTTGTTAAGTATCTTGAGATCTCAAAAGAATTAGCTAAAAGGTATCCAATTGATACTTATCTGATCCAAAGGATAGAAATACTTGAATCCGGGATAAATTCGCTGTTTGAAAGTGATAAATCAAAACAAAGTTCTTTGGATGTATTCTTATAACTGAAAAATACAGTATATGATCGTATCATTGTTATAAACTATAACTGATATCTCTCTAAAAATCAAAGGCATGCAAATTAATTGTGTAAAATGTGGTGGACATTACTTTAACTTGTTTAATGCCTAAATATTTTATTTTTAAAAAATTTAAAATCTTATATTTGGAATATGGGAGGATATAATGCTATATTGACTTAAATATTTAATGAAACATTAAAATTAATTGCAATAAAAAATTAAAATTATTTTTATAATGTTACGTATGTTTCTTTAATATCAAATTGTATATTGATACGAATCGGTTGTTTTATAACAATATAGTAAAGTTTTAATCTTATAGATTAATAATATATAATCAAAATACTACAATTCTGTTCTATTAAAGTGGAATGGATTTCAGTAGGATAATTGTTATTAATATGATTGAACGATTATTATAAGTGGAATCAATCGTAAGTATCATATTAAAGTATTATAAATGCGTATTAAACCTTAAATGGAATTAAAGAAATAAAAATCATAAAATAACTAAAATTATTTTTTGGAGGATTCAGCTTATGTGGTTTGGAGGACTATGAATGAAAGACATGCGTGCTATGGCTGCACTGCCTACCCAGGCTAAAACGTGTGTCCTAAAAAACAATGGAATATATGAAAAATTCAGCTATGAAAAAATAGTTAAATCGTGTCTTATGGTTGGAGCGTCACTTTGGGCTGCAGAAAAGATTGCGACAGATGTAGCAACTGCAGTTTATGATGGTATTTCCACTGCAGAAATCAAGATATTGGTCTATGATTCCCTTAAAAAAATTGATGTAAAAGCTGCAGGTAAATATTTGGCAGCTAATCAATTGAAAGTCAGGACTACCCGGGATACAATAGAACCCTTTGATAAAAGTAAGATAGAAAAAACGCTTATTGTGGAGACAGACGCGTCAGAAGAACTTGCTGAAGAGATTGCTACAGATGCATGTAAGGAACTTAAAAAACTTGATGTTGACTACCTGACAGCGCCGATGATCAGGGAAATTGTAAACACAAAACTTGTAGAAAATGGTCTTGAAACATTAAGACGAAAATATACAAGGCTTGGTATACCTGTTTACAACATAACTAACCTCATACAGAATGGGTCACGTGATAATGCAAATATGATCCATAATCCTGAGACTGTTCACAAATATGTTGCAGATGAGGCACTCAAGCAGTACGCATTGTTACACATCCTTCCAAATGAACTTGCAGATGCCCACATGGGTGGAGACATACATATACATGATCTTGAATTCTTTGCAGGACGTCCAATAAACTGCCTGCAGCACGATTTAAGGGTGTTTATAAAAAATGGGCTTAAAGTAGATGGTACTGGAGACCATACTTCAGTTGCAGGTCCTCCAAATCACATTGAAACACTGATGAACCATACAGGGGAAATAATGCTTGCAGCTCAGCAGAACATGAGCGGTGGACAGTCCATGAGCCTGTGGAACGTGTTTGTAGCTCCATTTGCAGCAGGTTTACCTTATGAAAAAGTTAAACAGGCAGTTCAGATGTTGATATACAACCTGAACATGGCTTACGCTGCAAGAGGTTCGCAGGTTCCATTTACAAGTATCAACCTTGAATTTACAGTACCAGACTTCTTAAAAGATGAACCAGCTTATGGACCTAAAGGGAAACGTGTAGGAACATATGGTGACTTTGAAGAAGAAACAAGGTTATTACAACGTGCATTTACTGAAACTCTACTTGATGGAGATTCAGAAGGTAAGCCTCACCTTTTCCCAAATACAATCTATGTTTTAAGGAAAGAATGCTTAAAAGATGAGTTTGAAGAGGATATAAGGCGTGTTCACGAACTTTCAGCTAAATTTGGAACATCTTACTTTGTAAACATGCTTCCAGATTACAGGGGAAACCTTGCCAACTACATGGGATGCAGAACATCCTTAAATGATAACTGGACTGGGGACTGGTCTCAAGACTGTTTGAGAACAGGAAATCTTGCATATATCACGTTGAACCTTCCAAGAATTGCTTACAATTCCAAAGACGACAGCGATATATTTGAATATCTTGACTCCTACATGAACCTTGCAGAGCAAACATTAATGCTTAGACGAGAACAGGCTTTAAATTGTCTTAATAATTATAATTTACTTCCATTTCTATCACAGAAACCAAATGATGAAGAAGAAGATAGTATGTATTACAGAATACAAAATTCTACAATGTCATTTGGTTTTGTTGGGCTTAATGAGATGCTTAGATCATATTTGGGTGCAGGAATTGAAAATAAAGACGCCAATGAATTTGGATTAAAAGTAATTGACTATATGAATGAGAGAACTGCCAAATTAAAGGCTGAAACAGGTCTAAGATGGACTATTCTCCAGACCCCTGCAGAATCTACAGCTTACAGGTTTGCAACCCTTGATATGGAAAAATACAGGGACAAAATCGTTGCTCAGGGAGACGAAAAAACTGCATACTACACCAATTCCTCTCACGTACCGGTCAATGCCGATATTTTACTCCCAGAAAAGGTTAAAATCGAAGAAAAATACCATTCCAAAACTCTTGGAGGACATATTTTCCATGCATTCATGGGAGAATCTTATTCAGACCCAGATGCACTCATGAGCCTCACAAATAAAATAGCCAGGAAATCAGATATTGGATTCTGGGCTTACAGTTCAGCACTGAGCTTCTGTCTGAAATGTAAAACCTTGATGAAAGGTTTACAGGATGGCTGTGCAACCTGCGGTGAAACAAAAGAAGTTGAATGGTACGACCGTATAACTGGATACGTCCAGCAGGTAGGAAGGTCTAAATCAGCTTCTGGTGGATGGAACCCTGGTAAGATGCAGGAACTGTTAGATAGGAAGAGATTTTAATCTCTAAATCTTTTAATTTTCATTTTATTTATTCAAAATTAGGAGATATTTAGTTAATATGGTAAAATAAGTGAAATATTGAATTTAAAACGAAACAGATAAATATGAGGGGCAAAAACTGCCACCAGCATAATTACCTCCTAGACAGTTGTTTTTATGTTGGATCAATAATATAAATTTTCTGATTTTTTTATTTGGCATAGCTCCTCAAAAACCATTGTAAATGATGCGAATATGAGGTAGTAATATGATTGAAAATGATTATAAATATAAAAAACCTAATGAAAAACGGTATTTAAACGGTTTAATTGAATATTTAAAACTCAAAGAGGAAAATGAAATAGTAAATATCCTTAATGACTCTAAATGTTTGATAAAAACATCATCTACTTTTTCTAGAAGAAGGTGGAATGCTTATAGCGCCATAATTGTTTTTCGAATTCCAATAAATAATTTAAAAAAAGTGAGTAAAAAACTGAAGGAAAAACTCATGATATATTGTGATAATATTATGCCTGATGAATTAGGATATGATGTTGTGGATATTGATTTTTTACCTTTAATAGATACTGCTTCAAGAAGTGTATTTGAAGATTTAGAAGATATATTTAGTACTTTACCTTTAGAAATAGTTGATCAAGTTTTACCTGATGAGGTAAGACAAAAAGGTAAAGAAATGGCTAAAGTTTATTTGATGTTATATTATATTGAGAACTTTTTGAGGCTTTTTATTGAAAATACAGCTAAATCTAAGTTGGGCACCAATTATTTTAATAAATTAGGGCTTAATAGAGATATTAGGGTTAAATTAAATGGTAGAAAGGAAAACGAAAATAAAAATCGATGGTTAAGTGAAAGAGGAAATTCAGAACTATATTATTTGGATTTTGAAGATTTAGGTGCCTTAATACGTAATAATTGGCATTTATTTGAAGAATATTTCCCAACTCAGGGTTGGATAATATCTAAAATCGATGAAATGGCTCAAGTTAGACATTTAGTTGCACATAATACTTTTATTTCAGATAACAAGAGAGATTTACTTAGGGTTTACTTTAATAATATCTTAGAGCAGCTAGATGGTATTCAAATATGTAAAGTTCCTTCATCATAATTTTATTTTTAATTAAAAAACAAACTATTTTTTTATGACTTAATGATTTCATCAATAATATCTATACTAAAGATATCAAAGATTAACATAATCTATAAATTTCAGTCAATTAAACAGCATTTTAAAATTTTAAAGGAGATAAAAACATGCCTGAATTTAACTTAAACCGAAGTGCATGCCACAGCTGCGGCACATGTGTATCTACATGTACTCTCGGCCATCTGGAAATGAATACAAACCCTGAAGTTGTTGCAGATACAAGGTGTATAGAATGCGGTCAATGCGAAGCAATATGTCCGGAAGGAGCTATTAACATCTCTGGCCCTGAACTTGAGGCTCCAATGGAGGACATAAGCTCTAAAATTTCACCTGAAGATATGGGAAACTACATGAGAAACCGCAGGTCCATCAGGAACTACAAAAAGAGGGCAATTCTCCGTGAGACCATTGAAGAAATCATGGACGTTGTAAGGTTTGCACCCTCTGGTGGTAACCAGCAGCCTGTTGAGTGGATCATCATTGAAGACCCGCAGAAGGTCAGGGAACTGGCAGGATTGGTTATAAAATGGATGGAAAAATTAGTGGAAGAAAATTCACCATTTGCTCAGGTACTCCCAGTAGAATCTTTAATCAGTGTCTGGAAAAGTGGTCTAGACCCAATCTTAAGAGGGGCACCTAATTTATTCATTGCTACCGCTAAATCTAACGGGGGAAGTACCCCAATGGATGGGACTATTGCCTTGAGCTATTTGGACTTACTGCTGCCGTCTTTTGGGCTTGGATCATGCTGGGCGGGTTTTCTCCAGATGGCATCTGATTTTGAACCTATAAGAGAATTTCTGGGATTAAAAGAAGGTGAGGTGTTTTTAGGAGCTTTGATGGCAGGTTACCCTGAGTGTAAGTTTTTCAGGGTTCCTAAACGTAAAAAACTGTCTGTAAGGTATATTTAATCAAAAATAATAAATTTTCAATATGGTGAAGCTATGGGCGCCGACAAAGAAGAATCTGGAAAACTTCTAAAACAGGCTAGAACATGTAATATTGATTTATTGGATTTACTTGATGAAATAGAAAAAGAATTGAAAAATGATAAAGACAATGAAGATGCACTGGAAGCTAAAAGAGTTGTAAAAGATAGATTGGTTGCTAAAGAAGCCATGACAGGGATTCCTCAGTAATTTCATCTGACTGAATATTTACTTTGAATATCCTCAATACTAATCTATTTTTTAAAATCAAACACCGACGAAGCGGGAGTTCCATCTCCAAGCCTTATAGCTTCAGTTACGGACTCAGAAGAAGTTCCAAATCCATGTGCAATCATGGTATGTCTTCCAGGTCCTCCAGCGACAACTACGACCACATCTTCTGGTTTTCTTGTTATCTGCACTTTACCGTCAATAACCCATTTTGAATCGAGCTTTCTTCCCCCTCTATCTCCAAGTTCAACAGGTACAAGGGCATTTTTGTGAATGTACTTTTTAACATCTTCTTTACTCCAGCCGTCATCCGCAACTGTTTTAGCATGTTCTGGTCCCATTACAACAAGCATTTCGCCAGGCACGTGGCTGTTATTACATCCAGCAACAGATGCTGTATTGATTATAGTGTCCAGGAGGTATTCTGCGGTTTTACTTCGATGGTCGTTCACGTTGTGCGGTGAATCTAAGCCCAGTACTGTAACTGTGCTTTCATCTGCCTTAAATCCGCGCTCTACATGCAGTGGTTCCCATGGATTTTCATTTTCAGCTTCGCCAAAACAGTAGCTGTATTTTGATGGTGAACCCATGGTTGCATGGTCTCCAATTCCAGGGACAGCGCCGCCGATATTTATAAGGCATAGGCGCATTGCCCTCCCAATGGTTGCATTTGCAATATTTCCAGGGCCTAAACATCCAGTGCCGCTGTTTACACTAATATCACCTGCTATTGGGCCGTTTAAAATTGTGCAAACTGCCACAGGATGTGTTGTGGCATTTACTCCTGGTAAATTGAACTTTGGATTTGAAACTGCCTTTATTGAATGCTGTATCACTGGCATAAACTGTGGAATGCATCCTGCCATTACAGCATTCACTGCTATTTTTTCAACTGTAGCCTTTCCAGACCTTGGAGGAAGAACTGCGATTATATCATCTTTATTCTTACCTGAAAATTCTATGAATTTACGTACCCGCTCACCAGTAGGCGGAATAATTGGCAGGCCGTCGGTCTGTTTTTTCATATAAAATTCATAACTTAACTTTTCAGGATCTGGGTCAACATAAACTTCCATATCGCTTTCAGCAGCTTTACATAACCGTTGCTCATCCTCTTCTACATTTTCCCTTAAGATGTCTTCAATGGAACACCCACAAGCGTTATCTACCTTCTTATTATTCATAGTAAGATTCCTCAATGAATTTAATCAATATTCAATAATTTTTTAATTTCTTTGATGGTTTCTGCGGCTTTTTCCCTGATATCTTCTTCTTTTTGGCCGGAGATAGGATGTTTGATCGGGGCTATCCTTAAGTCATCTGCACCATGGGATTTTGCAAGTGATCTTGCATAATCCATGAAGTTATCTGAACAAATTGAAATTGTGGGCGTGCCTTCTTTTTCAAGCCTTATTGCATCAAGTATAACCCATGTAGAGCACGATCCGCAGTCTCCAACTGCTATAATGGATAGGTCTGCATCAGCAGCATCCTTTAATTGTTCATCTGTTGCGTGAGCCCCTGCCGGTTTTTCGACTTTTTTCCCATTTATATTTAAATTTTCAGCAATTACCGATAGAATAACATCTGCATTTGGTTTTGTATTGTCAAAATAAGATATTTTATTGATATTTTGGGGCACTGGCATTACGTCGATTTTATCTACTGCTGTTTCGCCTAACGGGTCCATTACGTCTTTTTTAATGACTTTAACTCTCATATAGTTCTCCTGTAATGCTATTTTGTTCATTAATTTTTGAAGTTCATTACTTATTTAATTTAAAGAACGCTTTAATATATTTAATATACAAAATGTGTACTAAACTATGCTTAATGTGTAACATATTTATAGAATGAAATTAATTAGTTAAACAGATACTGCTCTAAAATTATGTTCCACCAGATCATTAGATAGGCTGTATCTGCAAAAAATGTTGTTAATATGGAGGGCTTGGTAACTTAACTTATTCTCATCACCCCCACCTAAAGTGCCCTCCATTAACAACCATGCCTAATCAATTTATTTAGAAGTTAATTTATTATAAAGTTTTTAAAATTTGCAAATATTATGTAAATAATGTTTTAATTAAAGTTCATATTTTCTTTTAAAAAGGAAATTAAAAAACCTGCTACCGTTAATATGATACCTAAAAGAATAGCATTGTATTCTAAATTTAATAGTAGTAATATACATGTAATCATGCCCAAAATTGGCAAAATTGGAACCCATTTAATATTTAAAGGTATTTTAAAAGATCTTTTAGTATCTGGAGATGTGTATCTTAGAATAATTGCTGAAGCATTTATAAAAATAAAACTTGCAAAAAGTGTATAATTAGTTACGCTGGCAAGAAAGTCTATTTCTCCAATAAATAAAAATCCTATTGAAGCTAAACTGATTAAAATTATTGCAATCCATGGAGTTCTAGTTTTATAATGTACTTTTGAAAATACCCGGGGAATTGAACCTGATTTAGACATACCGTATACTATCCTAGATCCTGCTAAGATCATTAGGAGAACAGTATTGCTTGTTGCAAAGAGAGCTATAATTGAAAGTAAACATGAACCGTTTGTCCCAAATACACTGTATGCGATCTGGGAAAAGGGAGCATTTGATTGTGAAAGGCCTTCCCAACCGAGTATGCTTACTGAACTAAAAGCTACCAGCATGTATAAAGTTGTACTTATGATCATAGCAATTATAATCCCTTTTGGAATAGTTTTATGGGGCTCTTTTGCCTCATCTGAGAGCTTTACGATCTCTTCAAATCCAAGGAAAGCGAAAAAAATTAGAGCTGCAGATGCAAAAATTCCATTAAGTCCGAAGGGTGCTTCTAAATAATTTACAGTTCCATAATAAGGAATTCCAATGAAAATGATGATTAAAAGTCCCGCTGATTCTATAGATGTGAATAAAATGGCAACCCGTGCGGATTCTTTAATTCCAACAAAAAGAATAAATGATAATATGGTTATTAATGAAATTGAGGACAAAAGTTTGGGTAAATCCAATATAACACTTAAATAATTTGTAAATCCAACTGCAACAGTTGTAGAACTAATAACTGCACTCAATATAATTAGCCATCCTATAACAAATGCTATTCGATCTCCCATTGCATTTTTAACATATTCATACTCTGCACTGGAATGAGGAAACATGGATGAAAGTTCGGCATAACTAAGCGCAGTAAATGCAGCTACTGCAGATGATACCAAAAAAGAAAGCCATAACATATTCCCTGATAAAGGTGCAGCTTCTCCAATAAGTGCATATATTCCTGCACCTAAGATTATGCCTACTCCGGATAATGTGACCTCTAAAAGCCCTAAATTACGTTTTAAAGACTTAATTAGTTCACCACCAGTTAAAATAACAGGTTTAATACTAATTACTCATTTATATATTTCAAAACTTTAAGTGTTATGGTAATATATGATGGCAGCGTCTAAAATTAATATTAAAGAGCTAATTAACATTTTTTAACGTTTCTATCTAAAATCAGACAATTAAATGTTAATTAAGTTGATTTTCTTTTGTAACAATACATGTGAATAGTTACTGGAATTTCTAATTATGATTTAGCTGGATATGGCTAAAATATCCATAGTTGCATCTTGGAGTGTGTCACATCCAGTTAGAATCATGGCCCTGCGAAGATCTTCTTTGACGTACTTAAAATACATGTTCACAGCTACTTCACCCCCGCCTATAGCTACTTGGGCAAGAGTTCTGCCAATTAATGCTACATCCGCTCCGAGAGCTATGATTTTGAGCACATCAAAACCGGTTCTTACTGCTCCATCCGCCATGATGGGAATTTTTCCTGAAATCTCCAGTGCAATATCTGGAAGCACCTCTGCTACTCCCTGTCCTCCATCAAGAACTCTACCTCCATGGTTAGATACATAACAGACACTAGCGCCTGAGTCTACTACTTTGGTTGCATCTTCGGTACTCATAATGCCCTTGAAGATCATGGGTTTTTCTGTGCAGTCCACTAATTCCTGAAGGTCACTCTCACTTTTTCGGTATACCATTTTCTCAGAAGCTGTCCAGAAGGTTGAACCTGCCCCTTCCAGGTCGACTCCTATTGCAATCACGTTCATGTCTTCAGCTAATCGTATCAGTTGGATGAGCCGTTCCTGTGACTGAGGTTTAAGCATTGGAATTCCCCAGCCTCCAATTTCTCCTATAACTTTGACTCCTAAATCATCAGGACTGGTGGGAGTATTTCCTACCATTCCAATGGATCCAAAGGCCCTTGCACCTCGTAGGAGTCCTCGATAGAATGCATCCTCGGAAATTGCATCATTCATACTGGATTTGACTCCTGAAAGGCTGGCGCCCATAACAGGGGCACTAATCTCTTTTCCAAAGGTAGAAATGGACATTTCTGGTTCATGGTGGGCTTTGATCACGTGCATCTTTAGTTTATACCTTTGGAGGGCATCGTAGTTTGCCTCAAAGGTTTTGCCCTGCCCTGCACCTCCCATGCCAATTGGGGCCCCGTATTTTTGCCCAACACATGTCCTGCCAGGTTTACCATCACAAGTAGGGAAAACGCCGCAAATGCCTGTAAGCATTTTCCGCCCTACAGAACGGTAATAGTTAAGGTCATTGGTTCCTCCTTGTCCCTTATAAGCTTCCATTTTAATGGCAAATATATCATCACGTATCTGTTGCAGGTAATCTTTGGGCATTCCGCAAACTGGGCAGCGCCAGTTATCTGGGATCTCATTCCAACTTGTACCTGGTTCTAAATTTGTAATTGAATCGCCACTGTCTTCATCATATACATAAACACTACAATAAGTGCAGAGATATTTCATTTTAGTTCACCTTCACAGAAAGTTAGGACTATAATTATTTTTCTTCCTTTCGATAACGATTTTTTGATATGCTTTCAAGATTAAACAACCTATTTGCTTCTTCTTCAGAGAGAATCCCTTTTGCAGTAACGAGATCCTGAATGGGCTGATTTGTTTTCATAGATTCTTTAGCAAGTTCTGCCGCATGTAAATATCCGATTTTTGGTGAAAGAAGTGTTGCAAGGATTGGATTTATTTTAACAATCTTTTGTAATCGTTCTTCATTGACCCGGATACCTTCAATGCAGTTAGATTGGAAAACTGGGAGGTAATTATTAAGCATAGATGTTGATTCAAGTATATTAGAGGTCATAACGGGGGTCATTACATTTAAATCAAGCTGTCCTGCTTGGACTGCAAGTGAAACTACCGTATCATTCCCTATGATCTGAAATGATACCATATTAAGGCATTCTGCCATAACTGGATTAACTTTCCCGGGCATAATGGATGATCCCGGCTGAACTGGTGGTAAAATAATCTCATTTAGTCCTGATGTTGGGCCGGATCCCATTAGGCGGAGGTCGTTCGATATTCTAATCAGTTCAAGAGCAAGTTCTCGTAGTGCCCCTGAGAATGCAGCCATCTGGGAACGACTTTGTAATGCTTCAAAGCTATCACTTGCAGGAATAAGTTCAAGAGATGTTAATTCAGCGAGTTTTTTCACTACTTTTTCCCTGTAAAATAGCGGAGAATTCACTCCAGTTCCAGTTGCAGTACCTCCTATTGCCACTTCAAGAAGATCATTCCTGCGTTCACGGATTCTTTCTGCAGCCCGTTTAATTGCACGTCCATATGCAATAAATTCGTCTCCAATGGTTACAGGTACTGCATCCATGAGGTGAGTCCGTCCAGATTTTGGAATAGAAGAAATCTCTTTGCCTTTTTGCTTAAATGCATTTGCAAGATTTAGCAGAACTATGTTGAGTACATCAGCATCAAAAAGAATGGCAATATGGGATGCTGTAGGAAAAGTGTCATTACTGGACTGTGATTGATTGACATGGTCATTAGGACTTAAATAATCATATTCTCCTCTTTTTTTCCCTAGAATTTCAAGCGCACGATTTGCAAGCACTTCATTGATGTTCATATTAAAGGATGTACCTGCCCCTGCCTGAAAAATATCAAGGGGAAACTGATCAGCAAGCTTTCCACTGATAATTTCATCTGCAGCTTTTACAATAGATTCTCCCAGTACATTATCAAGAGTTCCAAGTTCCATATTGGTAATTGCAGCTGCTTTTTTTACCAGTATGTAAGCTTTGATTAGTTCCGGGCGTTCACGCCTGCCGCTAACAGGAAAATTTTCAACTGCCCGAAGGGTTTGAATACCGTAGTATACATTATCCTGGATTTCTTTTTCACCTATTGAATCTTTTTCCAGGCGCATCTTCAGCCCTCCGAAGATTTTCCTTTATTTTCGAGTTCTTTCCGGGCTTTTGCAATTCCAATAGTTGGAGGTACTCCTTTTGGACATACTCGGGTACAATTTCCATAAAATTCGCATGCCCACCATCCATTGGGGATATTTGCCAGTTCCAGTCTTTCTGTACTCTTTGATTCACGTGGATCAATATGAAACCTGTAAAGCTTGGCAAGTGCAGCAGGACCCAAATATTCTGGATTTTTCCCATCCACAGGACATGCCCCGAAACATGCTGCACAGAGAATACAATTTGTATACAACTCTAGTTCAGGTATGGCATCGGGTTCCATGAACCTTTCTTTTTCAGGAGAAGGGGCTGCTGGTTTGAATACAGGCTCAACAAACCTGTAGTATTTAAAAAAAGTGCTCATGTCCACGATGAGATCCTTTATAACGGGTAAATGAGGAAGTGGTTCGACTAAAATTTCATCTTCTGGATTCCAGGGTACATTTATCTCTTCAATTGCATGATATGGGACGAGATTTGTTTTAAGTTCTCCTTTAAGGAGAGGCACTACCTGTGTCCTGCATGCAAGTCGGGGAACTTTGTTAATAAGCATTGCACATGTGCCGCAGACTGCACCTCTGCAAGAGTAATGGAATGCAAGGGAATCATCAAATTGCTTCTGAATTTGAAATAAAGCCTCCAATACAGTCATTCCGGAAACAGGTTCCAACTCAAAGGTTTCATAACTCGGAGAATCCATTCTATTATTACATCTATACACTTTGAATTTCATTAATAAACACGCTCCTTTGGTTTAAACATGCCTAATTTAACGGGTTTATAAGAAATCTCCATTTCTTCACCTCGAAGTGATACAATTGTATGCTTCAAAAAGTTAGCATCATCACGTGAGGGGTAATCAATTCGGGTATGGGAGCCTCGACTCTCTTTTCTTGACAGGGCACCAATTGCAACCACTTCAGCAAGCTTAAGCATACTTTCAAGCTCAAAAAGCCGAATAAGCGCTTGATTTACAGGTCTTTCCTTATTGTTGATGGAAACCTGAGAAATCTCATCCTGCATTTTCTTAATTTCTGAAAGTCCTTCTTGCATACTTTCCTTGTCGCGAAATATACCAAATTTATCGAACATTATCTGTGTTATATTGTCCATAATACTAAAAAGATGTTTTTCATCATCTCTTTCAAGTATCTGTATGATTCTTGCCTCAATTTTCTGCATAGCAGATTGTATTGGCTCAAAATTCGGCCCAGGAATATTCATGATGTCTTCAATAATTTTATCTGCTGTCAGCCGTCCAAAAACTACTGTTTCCAAGAGTGAATTTCCACCGAGCCGATTTGCACCATGCACGCTGATACAGGCACATTCTCCTGCAGCATAAAGCCCTGAAAGCGATGTTGCTCCGTTAATGTCGACATCTATTCCTCCCATGGAATAATGCTGCCCAGGTTGAACTGGTACTGGATCTTTAATAGGGTCTACTCCTGCAAAATCCATGGCAATCTGCCGTATTCCTGGTAATCTTTCCATAATGATGCTGGGGCCAAGATGTCTGAGGTCAAGATGGAAGTAATCTCCATCATAAGCTCTTCCTTCTGCAATTTCCTGAATCATAGCCCTTGCTATAACATCACGCGGAGCTAGATCTATTGAATTAGGTGCATAATGCTTCATAAAATGCTCTCCATCTTTATTAGTTATAATACCTCCTTCACCACGAGCAGCTTCGCTTATCAGGATATTGGTTCCATAAAGAGTTGTAGGATGAAATTGAACAAATTCCATATCTTTGAGCTGTACGCCTGCCATTAGTGCAAGGGATTGCCCATCTCCAGTGTTAATAAGTGCATTCGTTGATTTATTGAAGATCCTGCCAAATCCTCCTGTTGCCATGAGAACAGCCTTAGCAACAAATCCATGAACATTTCCAGTCATAATCTCAATTGCAGTGCATCCAATACATCGTCCGTTATCATGTACCAGTGAAGTTACAAAAAATTCTTCGTAAACAGGTATATTCCCATCTGTAACCTGTTCATATAATGTATGAAGTGCATTGTGCCCTGTTCGATCTGCTGCATAACACGTCCTTGGAAATCCTGCACCTCCAAAAGGACGCTGAGCAATTTTTCCATTTTCTAGTCTAGACCATACAGTTCCCATGTGTTCCAGTTCAATCACAGTTGCAGGAGCTTCACGGCACATACGTGCAACTGCATCCTGATCAGCTAGGTAATCAGATCCTTTTACTGTATCATAAGCATGTGTTTCCCAGCTATCCATAGTGCCCCCTTCACCTGGAACATTACCCAGAGAAGCGTTCATACCACCTTGGGCTGCAACTGAATGGGATCGAAGTGGATGGACTTTTGTAATTACTGCAACACTAATTCCTGCATCTGAAACCTGTAAAGATGCTCGAAGTCCAGTTAATCCCCCGCCTATAACAAGAACATCGTGATAATGAATATTCCGCAAAGATAATGACTTGCTGGATTCATTTACAGTATTTTCAATTGGAGATAACGAAGTATTATGGTCTTCTTTTAATGAATAGTTTTTATACTCGGATTCTTCCAGTTTTAAAAAAGTAAATCTATCTTTCGCGGATGTTATAAAGTCCAAGCAATCACCTGTTATTTATTTATTGATTTAAAATAATAAATTAATTTCTAAATTTAAGTTGGAAAAGTTAGCTATCTCTGGATTTTGGTTAAAATTACATTTTAATTAAAAAAATAAAGAATGAAGATATTGAAATCTAAAAGAAACTGGATTTAGACATAAAAAACCAATAAATGGATTAAATAATGTTCTATTTCTTAGCAAATCCTTCTGCGCAGTAGTAAAAGTCAGTTAACCCATAGTTTCTCTCAACGGGACATGTACCACAAAGACACCCTCTTCTTTCAAGATCACAATTCGTTTTTCCTCTTGAACAGAAGAGTCGTTCATTATTGCTTTCCATACACTCATTATGAGTTGGACATCCTGGACAAAGACATAATTCCGCATTTTCTTCTGTATCCTGAACAATCTTTTCTTCTACCATTATCTCAACCTCCTTATAAAAAATAAAATAAATTGGAAATTTACTTTTTAGCGGCCCCTTCATCACAGTAGTAAAACTCAGTTAATCCATACTGACTTTCGATTGGACATTCACCACATAGGCAGCCTTTTCTCTCAAGTTCACACTCAGTTTTCCCACCGGCACAGAAAAGACGTTGATTTCTATTTCTCATACATTCATTAAGAGTTGGACATCCTGGACAAAGGCACTTAGCGGCATTTTCTTTAGTATATGGAACTGTTATTTCCCCCTCTCCTTTTATTATGGAAGCGACTCTGTATATATTTCCGCTGGAGGCCCTTGCAAATCCATTTTCTTCACCATGTAAATCTGTGAAATATAATCCTCCAGGCCCGAAAGCTAATCCGCAAGGACTTGCAGCTCCTTCACCTGTATATCTTACAAATTCATCGTAGGATTTAACTGAGGTAGCATCATCATTAAGTTTCATTTTTACAATTTTCTTTCCTTTTATGGATTCACCCTTTACATATGATCCACCAAAAAGAGCTACAAAGAGTTCATCCTCAAAGTCAAAAGGGAATTCATCATTCTGCATGAAGGCAAGGGCTGTAGGTCCATGAGTAAACTGCCACCAAAACAAACTGTTTTCACGCATGCTTTGTGGCCAACCGTAATTTTTTCCTGCTTCTACTTTGGCAATTCGATCATCATAAGCAGGTCCATTATCTGAAATATAAAGAGATTTATCGCTTTTACGCCAAGTAGCACCAAAAGGGTTCCTAAAACCCTTAGCATATACTAAACTGTCGGGGTTGGGGTTATCATCTGGAATGCTACCATCTAAGTTCATCCTTAGGACTTTTCCCCTTAACTCATTATCATCCTGAGCAACTTCAGGGTGGACCATTCCTTCGCCAAGATTTACATATAATTTACCATCAAATCCAATAGTAACAGCTTGAATTTGATGTGCGGCTTTAATAGATGGTATACTGTCCAGAAGTGTTTCTGCAGAATCCATTTTTAAACCATTTTTGCTTTTGGTTCTTATTAATTTATTTTTGGGTTCTCCCTTTTTTTCATAGAGCATTGTTATGAATAGATCGCCAGTCTCGGGTTCAACACAAATACCAGTAACTCCTGATTCACCTGATCCTGGAAATTCATGATTGGGCTCATAGTTTAGTAAGTTTTCTGCATATGTATGAACTTTCCAATCAGTTGTTACGGCTTTAACATTCCCATAAAGTTCTGTGACATATAAAAGCGGCTCATTTGGTTCATCTGTTGGATTTGGAACAAATGCTAAATTAACAGGTAAATCTAATCCTGAAGCCATTAATTCTATTTTAAATCTTGGAAATACCCACCATCTTTTTTCTATATCGTTATCCATAAAACTCACCAGTTAATAAATAATTTATATTTAATAATAAATATAAATTTGTAAGTATTATCTGTTTAGTAAAAAATATTTCTTTTAAAATTAAATCCAAGTTTCAAAAAAGTAATTTCAGGGCATTTTAAGTTAGAATTAATTTTTTTAAATTATTGTAAAATAGATGCACGTTTTTGACGTTTAAATTATGCATACTGTGCTATAATGAAATTACTGTTATGCAGAAAAGCTTATTTGGATTTTATTTTTTTCATAGATTAATTATTACAATTAATGTAATTTAAAATAAAAGCAGCAGTTAATTAAAAACAATATTTGTTTAAAAAGCAAGGGGTACAGAAAAAATTAATACCCCTGTAATTAGACTATTTATCTGCGGTAGTAGAATCTTCTCCAGACAGTTACAATGAATCTGTGATGTCCTATGTATGCAGCTGTAACCCTAAACATAGGTGAGTGGTATCGGTATCTAATTCTGTTAACGGCAAATCTAGAAGATACAACGAATCTTCTAAATATGGTCCAACGTCCAAAATGAGTTCTATAATTTCCATAAGTTCCATGACCTCCATGGCCCCCATAGATGCTTGGTCCTTGCGCGGTTTGTGCAACAGGCTGGGCTGATGCTACACTTGAGAGTCCTACTGTGGCTATAAAAATCAGTAGGAGAACGCCTAGTTCTTTTTTCATATATTACACCTCCATGTGCATATATTTAACACAGGTTTTTACACATGTGTTGTGAGATAGTATATTAATACCGTAATAAAAAACTTTCTATTAGTATTAATATTGTGGTTTAAATGAAAAATGTTTAGTAAGGAATAGTCACTTTTGAGAAAATAAAGGGAAAAAATATTAGAAAAATTATATTATTTAAACAATGGGTACATATTTTGTGAAATTAGCAGTTGACTCAAAAATAATTAGTAATTACATACTTTTTGAGAAATAAAGAATAAGTTAAGGAAGAAAAGTTATAATTAAGGGGTGTATACATTTTAAAGGTAAAAAATTATTAATTAATGAGTAATTTCTCTTTTAAAAAGTACTTTTTAAGATATATACGGCGGTATAAAACGTAGAAAACTCAGTTAAGTTATTTGAGTATATATCCACAGTTATATATTTAAAAAAGAGTATTCATAGCATTTTTAATGAAATTGTCTTTTTAAAATTAGCAATTTAATTAAAAATAGTTCTATATTTATTAAAAGAGAGGGGTACTTAGTTCTGTACCCCCTGATGTTTTAGTTGGTTTATCTGCGCATTCCTGGGTGGCGCATTGTACCCCTGTAAATTGGGCTGAATGATCTTCTCCAAACAGTTACAAGATATCTATTGAAACTTAATCGAGTAGCTGTAATCCTATAGATGGGTGGTCGATATATCATTCTAAGTCTAAAAAGAGTAGCTGCTATCGGTGTTCTAACAATAAACCTTCTAACTACGGTCCAATGCCAAAAACCAGCTCCATGACCTCCATGGCCATATGTGGCAGGTCCTTGTGCAGTCTGTGCAACTGGTTGGGCGGATACCGCACTTGAGAGTCCTACTGTGGCTATAAAAATCAGTAGGAGAACGCCTAGTTCTTTTTTCATATATTACACCTCCACGTGCATATATTTAACACAAGCTTTTAAGTCTGTGTTACGTCGTGTTTATGTTAGTGATGTAATAAAAAATTTTTTATTAGTATTAAATAATTGATGGGATCATCTATATTTTGAAAAGATAAAAGTGAGATACTGCAAAAATTATAATGGAATGATCAATATTAATTTGAAAATATTAATTAAAGACTTATTCTTTTTGAAAATATGGCAAAATAAAATATAATTTTAAAATTATTGATGAAAAATAATTAAAAATTAATTTTTTGAAAGTAATGGAGTAAAGTGGGAATGTTTCCCACTTACTTGTTGATGTTTTTCTATTTATCTTCTGTAAAATGGTTGAAAGTGGTATCTGTGGTGGAATCTATAATAAGGTGGGAAATAGTGGTGTCTGTGGTGGAATCTATAATAAGGTGGGAAATAGCGGTATCTGTGGTGGAATCTGTAGAATGGTGGGAAGTAGCGGTGTCTGTACTTAATTAGTGGGTTGTGACCTCCCTGGCCAGTGTAGTGACCACCATAGGTAGATCCAACAGATGTGGCTATTGGCTGTGCTGATACAGCACTTGAAAGTCCTACTGCTGCTATAAGAGCAAGAAGGAGAATGCCCAGTTTTTTAATCATTATATTACACCTCCACGTGCATATTTTGACACAGGTTTTTAAGTCTGTGTTACGTCGTTTTATGTTACTGATGTAATAAAAAATTTTCTATTAGTATTAAATTATAGATTAACTTAAAAATGTTAAATATTAATCCACTGTTTTTGAGAAAATAAATTGACAAAATGTTATATAAAATATAATATTCCATAAAATGTACTCATTTTGTGAAATTAAGGATTAATTTAAAAATAGTAAGTAATTGCCTATTATTTTGAAAATAAAAGTAAATGAAAAAAATTTGAATCTCAAATCCAGTTAAACTGTTATGGTTTAATTAGTGTTTTCAGCAATTTTTGATTTTAGTGTGTAAATTGTATCTGTCACTGATCATAATTATTCAGGGGATAATAAGTGAGGAAATAAGATATTTTTGGAGATTATAGCCAGATAAGATTGAATAAGAGTGCTTTTAGGAGTAAGATCTTAACGAGTATGAGCTTGAGGAGAACTAACCATAGCATACTTTTCACCTCCTTATTTGTTTGTACATGTAATACAAATGTTCGTATTACTAAAAAATAGAAATAGATACTAGTTAAAACAGTTTAAGTTAACTAGTATATGGTAGTTTTTGGTTTTAGTGTGTAAATTTGTTTATATCAATGATTAATACCATTTAAAGCTAAAAGAGTTTTGAGAGTTTAGAACAGTTAATGGACTAAGTGAGGAAATAGTGATTAGAACCATCCGCAGAGGAAGTGTGGGAATAGGAAAGCTTTGAGGATTAAGATTTTGATTATTATGATCTTAATGGCGACTAAAAACATACTTTTTCACCTCCTTATTTATTTGTACATGTAATGTAATACAATATCCGTATTACCTAAAATTGAACTCTAAATACTGTTTAAAGTATTTGAGGTTTAGTTAGTATCTATTACAACAATTTTAGTTTGTAAGCAGTGTTTATAGCGTGATTAGAACCATCCGCAGAGGAAGTGTGGGAATAGGAAAGCTTTGAGGATTAAGATTTTGATTATTATGATCTTGATGTAGAGCAGTACTAACATACGTTTCACCTCCTTATTGTTTTGCGTACATAATGTAATACCTAAATTCTATTTTTGTATTACAACAACTGATATGTTGATTATATAATAAAAATTTTTCTATTAGTATTACTATCGCAATTTAACTAAAAATCGTTTAGTAATGATGTACTGTTTTTGAGAAAAAAACAAGGGAAAAAGCGAAAAAAAATATATTATTTAATAAAAGTAACAATTAACTGAAAATTGTCTAGTAATGATACACTGTTTTTGAGAAAAAAACAAGGGAAAAAGTGAAAAAAAAGCTAATATTTACTAAAATGAATAATTAACGGAAAAATAGTAATTAATTATTTAGGGGCTAAATAGAAGAAAATATAGAATGAAGATTCTAATTTTAATAAAGATCAAGGACTCTCAAAAGTTAGTAATTTAAAATAGCAGGTAGTACTCTATAATTTGAAAAAATAAAAAAGGGTAAAATTTTGCATTTCAAATATTTAGTTTAAACCTTTTGGGTTTAAATAGTCATTTTAAGCAGTTGATTTGGGATTTGTTCTAAATGTTAATATCTGCAGTTAGAACCAGTTGTTATTGCTATAACCCGAATCTGTTGATTCCTAAATGGTGGAAACCATGGAGACCGAAAGTATTAATACCTAAGTGGTGGAAACCAAAGAAGAATGGGTGATGGAAGAAGAGTGGGAAGTTCCAGAAGAGTGGGAAGTTCCAGATGAATGGGTTGTTCCAGAGAAGACCTCCGCCTAAGAATACCATATATTTCACCTCCTTTTCAATTTACGCATACAATTGTAATACTTAATTTTCATCTTTGTATTACAGAAGGTGATATGTCGCTGATATAATAAAAATTTTTCTATTAATATTACTACTGCAATTTAACTAAAAAATATTTAGTAAGGAAGGGTTGTTTTTGAGAGAATAAAGGAAAGAAAAGCGAGAAAAATTATAATATTTAACATAATTAGCAATTAACTGAAAAATGTTTAATATCTGTGTGTTGTTTTTGAGAAAAAACAAGGATAAAAGTGAAAGAAAGCATATTATTTAAGAACAGAGGTATATTTTGTAGAATTAGAGATTAACTGAAAATAGTAATTAAATACATATCATTTTTAAAAAAAATGGGGCAGTATAGAAAGAATATCATACTGTAAAAGTCAAGGACTCTTTCAAAATTAGTGATTTAATTTTAAAAATAGCACTTAATAATCTACATTTTGATAAAATAAAAAAAGAGTAAATTTAAATTTATATATTTCGTTAGTTAAACATAGTTAAGCAATGATTTCAGTGTCACTATTTTTATAGGGTCATAAACTGTTTACCAACCCCAGCCGCCACCCCAGAATGGGAAGCCGCCAAAGAATGGGAAGTGGTGGAAGAATGGGAAGCCTAAGAATGGGAATGTGCTAGCGAATGGGAATAGGAAGCTGCTGCCGAAACCGAACATATTTTTCACCTCCGTTATGTTATACGCATACATTCTGATATTTTGTAATACAAATAACTTGTATCTGTATTACAAGAAGGTGGTATGTTGTTGATGTAATAAAAGTTTTTCTGTTAATATTGATTTAAAATGAAAAATAATTACTAATTATCCTTATTTTTGTAAAAAAAGCAAATTTAAGAAAGATTTAAAACTAATTTAATCGCAGATTAAAGAATTTTTATTAGGAAACTAGAGGATAACCTCCTAATAATGGTACAGTAACTATTTGAAAATAAGTTAATAAATGCCTGATAATAAATTAAAACAAATTCTCAGGAAAGTAAGTAATTAATTTAAGGAAAAAAATTGGTCTTTATGTGTAATTATTAATATTAACGTATATTTTCGAAATATAATCCTAACTTTAAAATAAATTTTGATTTAAGAAATATTTTTACATCTAAAAATAAAAGAGAAAAAGAGGTTAGTTTTACAGGAAACTAATCCTAGGATTAGGCTTCTTTTCTAAATCTTTTAACGACGAAATCTGTGTCAAGGGATAAGACAAATGAAGCTGCTCTTGGGCCTTGCTTTTTACCAATTATAATTTTATAAATGGCCTGGAATGCTTTTTGAGGTTTCATGTCTAATTCAGTGAGAAGATTGTACATCTCGTCATGTAGTTCTTCTGCGGTGTATTCCTTCTCTTCAAGAAGATCTGCAAGCTTGAGCAGGAATTCTGTCTGGTCTTCACCCAGAGGTAATTTAGGAATCTTTTTCATAACACTGAATTTCACAAATTCTGGTGCATATGTAACAAGCCAGTTTTTAACGTGATCCATCCTCATTTCAAGATTTTTAAGATCCTCTTCACCTAAGTTCTCAAAGCCCACATTATCCATGTTTTCTGGAAGCTGTGAATTCTTTTTGAGTATTTCAAAGACCTTTTTTATATCTCCATCTGCAATTTGATATGCTACAGTCATGAACCTGTATGAAGGTTGAAATGGTATTTTGTCCTTAAGTTCAATTTGTGACATCTCATAAATCTTTTTAGATTTTTCCCCTTCTTTTGAGGATGCAGGTTCTTCAGATCCGTAGTATATTCTTTCGACACGATCGTACTGGTCAATAAAGTCTAAAAATGGCATTTCTGGGTTGAAATCTTTGTGTTTCAATGGTTTACTTCGGAATAGGAAATAATTAAGAGTTTCAGGTTTGCCTATTTCTAGCCATTGGCCTGGTGTAA
>JAEZKE010000031.1 GCA_023436175.1 Methanobacteriota archaeon | reverse complement strand
GAAATGACATTAAAATTTCATTTAGCGTCTTATCGGAAATGTTTGATTGTTTCCTGATTTCTTCTAAAAGCTTTTTTCGGGAGAGTTCGCTTTCTCCAATGATTTTCAATGTTAACTCTTTTAATTTGTGATTTTTTGACATATGATAACACTTTTTATTTGATATGTGAAAATATGCACATAATAGTATATAAAAACTAATGCTGTGGTGATGATGAAACATAGCTTGAGAATAAGTGGTATGATTCATTATGAACTTAAAGAAATGGAGATGGTATATGATATTCTGATAGGGTCTATTATGATATGTGAATTTAATAATACTCTGCAAATAGTTTATATATTAGTAAATGTATAGAAAAAATTACATAATCAAAATGGAGGTGCTGTATTATGGACTTTTTAAAAGATGAAGGTGGTCAGGGAGCAGCTGAATATATTTTACTCTTCGGTGGTGTCATCGTTATAGCTATAGCTGCATTATTGATCTACAGACAATACTTCTCAAATACCAATCTGAACTCTGCACAAGATACAGGCAGTGTAAGAGGAAGTTTAGAAGCTACAAATAAATAGAAGCTACTTAAATAATGGGAGGAGCTACATTTTATGGATGATAAAGCTCAAATCAGTGCTGAGATGATTCTTATAATGGGGGCATTAATAGTGCTGGTTATTGTAGCAGGATTGTGGATATCTAATATATCCAAAACTGTCGCAGGTAATGTATCAACTGTTGTTGATGCTGCAAAGGATTCAACCATTAATAAGATGTAGCTCTTTACTATTTTTTAACATTTTTATTATAAATTGAATTTCCAAACATTTACATCATTCTTTCTGTAAATAGATTTGAAATTATCAGTGTTATTTTTCTCAAGTATTAATTTTGTAAAAGTGGAATTTTCAAATTTTTTATTTAAAATAGTTGATTTATTCTCATCCATATTTAATATAACGCAGAAATCACTATTCTTATCGATGTATAACTTTTTTATTTTGTTATCTTTGATAATTATTGCGCAGTGTGGTGTATTATTATTCCATTTGATATTTCGTGTCTTCAAATTCATAACTATTCCATCATCGGTTTTTAAAATATTGTTATTAATAGTAATTTCACCAAATGAATAAAAATAATTTGGGGAATTATCATTTTCAAAATCCCATTCTCCAAAATTAAGTATCCAGTATCCTCCATAAATCATTTTAGAATAAGTTACAACTACAAACGGTTTTGGATTATCAGGATGAGTATATTTTAGAACATTGTTTACTTGAGTTTGATTTAAACTGTAATTGGTTATAAGTATGCTTGCAGCGGTTTTTTTATCAGCGCCCAAAATATTATTTAAAATTTTAACGCTTTTACTTGTATTTTTAGTGTATTCATCTAAAATTATCCATGATAAATCTCCGCTTGTGGCAAGCATTCTAAATATTCCAAGAGATAAATTTTCATTGCTAGTTGAAAAAGCTTTATCAGTCCAGTATTCTCTGGCAACACTTGGAGATTCATTACCAGAAATATATGAGTCATCATAGTTTCTCACAGGTAACGTTTCGATATAACCCAGTCTCCCATCAAAAACAACAGGACGATTTGCAATTGCAGTGAAAAAATGGCCGTATACCCAACTTGATATAACTACTGTATCATTAGATGTATTATCATTGATCCAAACTGCAGTATCCCATAGATTATCATTCATACGTGGAGTTAAATTATTAGATGCATTGTACACAGGTAAAATACTAAATGTTATGATCAAGATGAGGACAGATAGAGATAGTATTTTATTTAAATGTTTTTTATCTAAATGATCGAAATATTCTTTGATAATTCCAACAGTTATTCCTGCAATTATTACGAGTGGAGGTATGAGCAATAATATGAATCTAATGCCTTCTTTTAGAGAAAAAATTCCTATTACTGTCCAGACTATTAAAAATGAATAAAAGAACCAGTTCATTTTATTTAAGAAACATTCTTTCAATTTTTCATTTCTTAAAATTTTAAATATTAGAATAACGCCTGAAATAGCCAGTACTGACAAGAAGAACCCTATTCCACCTATTGCATCTTTTGGTGACGGTGGTTGTAGTTCAGTGATGAAGATGTATGCATTTGGCCATGGAACCCATGCACCCTGACTGCCGGTTATTTTTACCAGCTCAAAAATTCCAGAAATCAGAGTAATAATGTTTAAAATACCTGTGAAGATGTAAATCAAAATAATGCTGCTAAGAATAAATATTCCAGATATAAAAGCGATTTTTTTAATATTTTTATTTTTAATTTTCATCCAAATCATGTAAGAAACACAAAATATTGAGATAATATAAAATAAATATTGCCATCCATCCCATGCCATTGCAAAAAATAACATGGAAAATGTAGATAAGCCAGTAAAAATGGTACGTACTCTGATATTGTCACTTTTGAATGCCTCAAATAAGAAGAAAATGATTAAGAGAGGAAATAAAACATTAAACATATCTGTGTCAAACCAGCCAGGAACGCTCCTTACAAAATAAAGAGGTGATGTTACAGCTAAAACTCCAGCGACTATACCTCCATAATCATTAGTAATTCTACTTACAATAAAATAAGCAGGAATACCACAAAGGGGAGCAATGAAAGCAGGTATCCAGAAGCAGATAGTGATCAAGGGTATATTATTGAATAAGTTTGCTAGTTTGTAGATAAATGCTGTGATGTAGATAATGAGTGGGGGATAGTCTATTGGGACTCCTGGCGGGTAATAGGATTCTAGATCCCATTCTGTACCATTTATAATTACATCTCCAAGATAACCATGATCAATATAATTTTTTGTTAACCTGTAATTGTAGTATGAGTCCATATCATACATGTAAGGAAGTCCATTTTGATCCTCATAAAACGCTTTTTCATTATCTGGGATTCCATTAAGATGGGTTGAATCTATTCTGAAGGTGAATCCTATAGAAAATATTAGTAAAATGATGGCTAATTTGATAAAATATTCTTTTTTAAACATAGAATCACCGATTTAAGAGTTAAATGAAGATTTCCATACTGTTACTGTGTTATCTTTGTATATTGGTTTGAAATTTGTTGAATTACTTTTTTCAATTACCAGTTTTGTAAATAGGGAATTTTCAAACCATTTATCAATTAAGACGGATTTATTGGAGTCTGCATTGATTATAATATCAAAAGTGCTGTTTTTATTGAACTGATGTTTTTCAATATTGTCATTTTTGATTATTATAGTAGAATAAGGAATTTGCCCATCCCATGTTACATTTCCAGTTTTTAAATTCATTAAAATTCCATTGCTGCTGTTTAAAATATCGTTATTTATATCGATGTTTCCAAATGTGTATGTGAGATCGTTTCCTTTTATTTTATTGAAATTCCATGTTCCAAAATAAAATGTCCAGTAACCTTTATTAACCATATTGTTAGTTGTTACAAGTACAAAAGGTCGTGGACTATCTGGATGAGTATACTTTAAAACATTTTGAGCTTCGCGCAGGCTTAAGCTATAATTCTCTGTCATTACAGTCAAAGCTTCGTCTTTATTAATGCCAAGAATGTTATTCAAAATTTCAACTGTTTTTGTAGTATTTTTTGTATAATTATCCATGGTCAAATAACCTAAATCTCCATCAGTGGTGATCATTTTGAAAATTCCGAGTGATAGACTTTCATTATCTGTTTCAAAAGCCCTATCAATCCAGTATTCCCTAGCAACACTTGGTGATTTATTACCAAATGTATAAGCACTGTCATAATTTCTTATAGGTAATGTTTCTATATAGCCCAGTCTTCCATCAAAAACAACAGGGCGATTTGCAATTGCAGTGAAAAAATGTCCATAACTCCAGTCTGAAATAATTACAGTGTCATTGGAAGTATTATTGTTAATCCATTGGGAAGCTGTCCATAAGTCATCATTTGCACCTGGAATAAAACTGGAAAAACTAGCTGAAACATTTGCAACTGCTGGAATTATAAACAGGAGTACTATCATAATGGATATAATTTTAGTTAGATTTCTCCTATCTTTGAAAATAGTGGACTTTGCGCTGTTTTTGAGAATATCCAGATATGAAACGCATAACCCTGCCATAATCCCAGTGCTTAAAACAAGTGGAGGTATGATCAGTAACATGAATCGTGAGCCTTCTGTAAGAGCAAAAAAGCCGATAATTGTCCATAGGATAAGGAATGAAAAGAAAACCCCGCTCATTCTATCTAAAAATCGTTTTTTAAGATTTTCGTTAATTAAAACTCTAAAAACCCATAAAAATCCAAATATACCTCCAAAAAAGGCAATTCCCACACCTGAAATCACATGTTCTAATGTCGGTTTGGCAAGTTCTGAGACGGAAATGTAAATATTTGGCCATGGAATCCAGAGATTATTACTCCCAATCATTTCTAAAAGTTGAAATGGCCTGATAAAAAGCGCAATAACATCCAAATAGCCTGTAAAAATGGTAACCAATAAAAGGGTACCTATAATAAATCCTCCTTCAATATATAAAAAATTTTTTACTTTTCCGCCACGTAATTTATGCCATATAATATAGAATATGGAAAAAATAACTATTAAATAAAAATAATATTGCCAGCCATCCCATGCCATTGCAAAAAATAACATTGAAATTACAGATAAACTCGTAAAAATTATTCTTTTTATATTGTTTTTACTGTTTATGGCTTCAAAGAAGAACCAGATAACTAAAAGGGGAAAAATGATATTGAACATATCTGTATCAAACCAACCTGGAACAGTTCTAATAAAATAAAATGGGGCTATTGTCATTAAAATTCCTGCAGTTGCAGCTCCATATTCATTTGTAAACCTACGCACGAAAAGATAGGCAACTACACCACTTAATGGACCTATGAATGCAGGTAACCAAAAGCAAACTACAATTAAAGGAGTACTGCTAAATAAGTTCACTATTTTATAGATAAATGTTGTAATGTAAACAATGAGTGGTGGATAGTCTATTGGGACTCCTAATGGATAATAAGAGTGCAAATCCCATTCCGTGCCGTTTATTATTATATCTCCAAGGTAATCATGATCAATATAATTTTTTGTTAATCTGTAATTATAGTAAGAATCTAATTCATACATGTATGGGAGCCCATTTTGATCCTCGTAAAACGCTTTTTCATCACTGGGAATTCCTGAAATCTGAACAGATTCCACTCTAAGAGAAAATCCCACTAAAAATATAATCAATATAATTGCAAGTGTTATTGAGATATTTCGTTTTGAAATATTATTAATTTTTAACATTTTATCTAAACTAACTTCGTATTTAAAAGATATAATCTTATTGTAAAGATGTTATATCTTGGATATAATCATATGCATATAGATAGATGGAATGAAGATGTTTTCTCTGCTAAATATTACTTAAAAATAATAAGATAATGAACTTTGACCTAACTATTCGATCTTGGCTGGACAGAAACTCCTTATAAATTTTATCAGTTCTCTTATCAAGAATTCCATTTTTGAATCTAATATTTAGTGTTGATCATCAGATATATGGAGAATTGAAAACTCTGCATTTAATTCAATAAATTGAATTTGTTAAATTGTTGTTATATTTTGTAAATATTAAATCAGAGAGTCTTAACCATATTATTAAATTCTTTGGTAAAGAGTTATAAATCCAAATTGTTTTATTGGTTTGTAATAAGTTAAATTCAAACCTTTCCTGTTAGAAAAGTAGTAATCTGCATTATTTTCATTTAATTCAGTATTATAACCAATATTACTTAATTTATCCACTCTATAATCCTTTAATTGATAACTATAAACTTTTCCATCTTTATAAACAAGCATAGGTTTCACGTCCATTTTCAAATGCCAGCTAAAATATGACCAGTAATCTGCATAGATAATTTTATTTTTATAGTCTGGATCATAATTTTTAAGCCAATTACTTGCTAAAATAGACATTTCAACTTTTTCTTTAGTTGGTTCATTATTGTTTATAATTCCTGGAATGTAGTTAATAGTAGAGACTAACATGATTGCTATCAAAATTAAGGGCAGCAGCGTGGAAATTAAATTTTTATCTTTAATTTTATGTTTTAATCTATTAAAGATTTCATTGAAACCTAATATTAAGAAGTATGCTGTTGCAGGAGCCATAGTTACAAAATATCTATCGTCTTTAATCGTGAAAATGCTGTGAAAGATGAAAAATGTCATAAACCATGATAGAAATAGGAAATTCATCTCTAAATATTTTATTTCCAAACCTTCCACGAGTTTATAGCTTACCAAACACAGGAAGAAGAAAATAACTTCACTGAATACAAAATTAACATTAGAAAAAGTGAAAATGAATATTAAAGTCAAGATTAAAAATACCAGAATTCTTATTCTAAATTCTTTATTCATGTGAATTCTTGAAAAAATTTTTTTACATCCTTTTTTTATTTCATTAATCCCAAAGAATCCGTAAATTACAATTCCTAATAAGATTATTAATATAACTACAATTCCTGCAGGACCAATATATGAAATTAAATGTTTTAAATAATATAATAAATCTGGTTGATAATAATAATTTTCTGCCGTACCTAAATTTGCACTTCCACTAGAGAAGAAACTCTGAAATGAATAAAAAGGATTTCCAAATGTGTTATAGAAAAAAAAGAGAACGGGTATTAAAACTAAAATAGAACAAAAAATCCCTATAAATATATCTTTTTGATTTTTTAAAACTTGCTTATTAATCAATAAATATAATAAAAATGGAAATAATACCAGGCCTGCAGTATACCTGGTCAAAAATGCAATCATTATAGTGGGAAATGCTAAATAAAAATATTTTGAACTCTTTTTAATTGCCATAACCATAAAATAAAATGCCCAAATAGTTAAAGAAACGCTTGGAATATCAGAGAGACCTGCTCCCGAAAAAAGTACTATTATGGGAAAGGTAGAAAATAATAAACTACCCAAAAAACTGATCATGTGATTAAAACGTAACTTGAAAAGTAAATATAATCCTATAGCTCCAACTACCATAAAAAAACCATCTACTGCGAAGATAGCCGTTTCAGATATGTATCCTAAGCGGAAAAATATGGATGTCAAAAATGGTAAAACTGGTGGTCTATTTAGATCGGAGTAACCTATGCCGTTACCTGAAAATAATAGAGCATTTGAGAGAAAATCATATGTATCCCACATGGGACCTATGTTTATTTGAATTTCTACTCTATAATATGCAATTAAACTTACAATTATCATTAAAATTAATAAAAGATACATATTTGCATGTTTCTTTAGATTTTTTGATAGATAATTGCTTAAATTGTCCAATTGATCACCAATAATGTTGTAATTTCAAGATCAACTAATTAAAATTTAATTAAATAATTAATGTATGCTGTGAATACGCTACTTCAACTATTTCTTAATTCTTGAATATATTTTAATCCATCTATTTTACTATTAGTTACTTTGATATAGTCTGTTAGTTTAGAATGCTTAAATGATATTATTAGATCTTTTTATCTTTTATTAATTCAGGTGGTTAAACCATATTTAATACGGAACAAAATTTAAATTAATAATCCTTTAATTACATGGATATATCATTTAATTAATCAAATAAGCATTATATGTAATTTTTTCCTATAACTCTATGAATAATTAATTTAAACAGAGACAAGGGGAAGACATAAATACTTAGGTATTCCAAGCAAATAATAGAATACCAATATTTTAGTATGATAATTATTCTGTAATTATTCATATGTTAGAATTTCAAAGGGAATGATAAAAAAATCATGAGGACATAATCTATTTAATTTCTTATTAATCTGGAGATGGAAAATGCCATTTTTTAAAAACATTTTAGGGTCTGAGAACGTGCTAAAATTTAGAAATATTCTTTTAGGATCAGATAACAAAATTAGTGGGAATTCTAAGTTTCATGAAAATGTAACTATTGGCGTAAAATACAAACTAAGATCTAAATCTCCAGTTATTGGAAAAAATGCAGTCATCCGCTCAAATACAGTTATATACAACGATGTTTGTATAGGAAATGATTTTAAGACTGGTCATGGTGCTGTAATTAGAGAAAAAACTAAAATTGGCAACAATGTCCTTATAGGGACTAATTCCGTGATAGAAGGACATTGTGATATAGGAAATGATGTTAGCATCCAGTCAAACGTTTATATTCCAATAAATGTGATAATTGAAGATTATGTTTTTATTGGGCCTTGTTCCTGCTTTACAAATGATAGATATCCTATAAGAATTGATTATGATCTTAAAGGGCCGACTATTCGGGAAGGAGCTTCAATTGGTGCGAATTCCACTTTTTTATCCGATATTGAAATTGGAGAGGGGGCTATGGTTGCTGCTGGGGCTATTGTAACAAGAGATGTGCCTCCATTTAGTCTTGCTATTGGTGCTCCAGCTAGAATTAAGCCTCTTTCAAAACATCTTAAAACTTTAAACAAAATTTAAGAAGTATTATATGTTTTGAGGATAGAAACTATTTTTTCAGATACATTCTTTTTAATAGGTGCTTTGGTATCTTTCATTTTATCTAATTTCCATTCATTATTAAGTAAATCATTCACAGTATCTGTGATCTTTTCATAATTTGTTCCAATCAATAGATTTTTGCCAAGATCTATGAGATATTCCCATTCTGTGTTTTCTCTCAAAATCAAGCATGGAATATCTAAAACTCCTGCTTCTTCTTGTATTCCTCCAGAATCGGTCATTACAAATTTTGAATTTGCTACGAGTCCTATGAAATCTTTATACCCTGTAGGATCGATTAATAAAATATTGTCGTTTATTTGAATATTCTGAGTTTCAATAATCTTTTTAGTTCTTAAGTGAACTGGAAATACAATCCTAATTTGCTCAGAAATTAAATTCACGGCTTCTATAATCCCTTTTAATTTGGTGTATTCAGTATTTTCCTGTCTATGAATAGTTAATACTGCATAATCTTGTTTTTTTAAATCTAATTCTTTTAATTTATTTAAATTGAATAAGCCAACTACACGTAAACAGGCATCTATAGATGTATTTCCTACAAGATAAGAGTTATCTATTCCTTCTGCAGTTAAATTATTGATAGCGTTATCATCCGGCGCAAATAAGATATTTGAACAGTGATCAACAAGAATACGGTTTATTTCTTCGGGCATTTTCTTATCAAACGATCTACAACCGGCTTCAACATGTACGATATTAATGTTGAGCTTTGAAGCTGTGATTGCCCCTGCAAGGGTGGAATTTGTATCTCCTTGAACGACTACAATATCTGGCTTCTCTTTTAAAAGCACTTTTTCAATTTCTATCATCATTTTTCCTGTTTGGGTTGCATGTGTCCCTGATCCAACATTAAGAACATAATCACAATCTCGCAGGTTTAATTCATCAAAAAATATTTTATCCATGTTGTGAGAATAATGCTGCCCTGTATGGATGAGAATATGGTCAAACTCCTTATCAAATAATGGTATAAGTGGAGAAAGTTTAATTATTTCTGGCCTTGTTCCAAGTATTGTTGCAATTTTCATGTAGATTAGTTGGGAAAAAAATATAAATAAGCCTTTCCACACCATGATCATGAAAATTTCAGTGATTATTCCGATGTATAATGAAGAGGAGAATGCATTAAATACTCTGGCCAGAGTGAGTAATGTTTTAAAAATTTATAATGATTACGAAATTATTGCAGTTGATGATGGCAGTGCTGATGATACCTTTAAACTGGCCAGTGAATTCGCGCTTAATAATCCGAATATAAAGATTTTACAGCATTCTGTAAATATGGGGATGGGTAGATCAATAAGAACTGGATTTGACAATTCTGATGGTGACATAGTTGTTACAGTTGATGCTGATTTAAGCTACAAACCTGATCATATCCCTAAACTTGTAAATGAGCTTTTAACCGATGATACTGCAGATATTGTTGTAGGTTCCCCTTACATGGAAGGTGGAGAGGTTAGTAATGTTCCCTTTTTAAGGTTGTTTATAAGCAGAGCAGCTAACAAGTTCGTTGGATTTTCCATGGCCGAAAATTTAAGTACAGTTACAGGAGTTTTACGTGCTTATAGGAGGGAAGTTATAGATTCATTAGAATTAGAATCAAACGGTACAGACATTAACCTTGAAATTTTATCAAAAGCAAGCGCGACCAAGTTTAAAATCAAAGAAATACCTGCATTGTTGGAAGGTAGAGAATTAGGTCAATCTAAACTCAAATTCAGGGCTAAAACGATTTCACACGTATTATTCTCATTTCATGAAAAACCAATGATGTTATTTGGGGCTGTAGGTGCATTTATATTTTTCGTTGGTGGAATAAGTGCAATATATCTTTTTTATGAGTATTTAACTGGTACTTTAGACCCTAATCGTCCATTAATGTTATTTATGGTATTAATGTTGATATCTGGGATTCAAATATTGATTTTTGGGTTTGTAGCGACACAGATAAGTCTTCTTAAAAGAGAGATATATATAGTTCAGAAGGAAAACAAGCTTTTGAGGAAGAAATTTAAATAAAGAATTTTATAGTAGTGATCTTAGATTTAGATAATTTATATATGAAATAATGAGTTAATATGATTAATTTTTTAATTTTAGTTTATGTAGAACGACTTTTTGTTTAAATATCTTAAGTAGCAATCAATAAATGGGATCTCATGACTACTATACAAAGAATAGTAAAAAATACTGGAGTGTCAGGTATATCTCAAATTGCAGTGTCAATTTTAACATTTATACTTCTAATTTATACTGCTAGATACCTTGGAGTGGCTGAATTTGGTAACTATAATTTTGCAATGTCATTTACTTTATTATTTACGATTTTTGCAGATATTGGAATTAGTCAATTAATAATTCGCGAAATTGCAAGGAATAGCCATCTTACAGGTAAATACTTTATAAATGCATCAATGATTAAAATTTTACTATCACTTGTTACATTTGGTTCGATTATTTTCATTGTTAATTTAATGAATTACCCTCGAGATGTAATGAATATAATCTATCTTTTTGGAATTTATACAATTTTAATGTCATTTGCGCAAATGTTCATGTCCATATTTCAAGCATTTGAAAAAATGGAATATGCAGCTGTAATTATGGTAACTGAAAAAATAGTGCTAATTCCATTAGGATTATTAGTTTTGTCTTGTGGATACGGTCTGACTGAATTAGCATATGTTTACGTTTTTGCAGGTGCTATTGATGCCATTATAGGACTTGCATTGATTTTGACGAAAATTAAAAGTGCAGTGCCAAAAATTGATTTCTCTATCTGGAAAAAACTTACTATAGCGGCAATACCGTTTGGTTTAAATTCTTTATTTGGCATGTTTTTTTTTAAAGTGGATACAATTTTGCTTTACATTTTGAAGAATGATATAGCTGTTGGTATTTATAATGCTGCATATAATCCTTTACTTTCTTTTGGAGGTATATTATCTGGTATGGTAGTATCTGCGATTTATCCAGTTATGTCAAAGCAGTTTATATCTTCAAAAGACTCTTTAGGAATTGTTACAGTATTAACTTCAAAATATCTTGCAATATTTGGATTTCCAATTGCTATAATCTGTTTTATACTTGCAGATAAGTTTATAGAATTATTTTATGCTGGGCAGTATTCAAGTTCAATAATTGCATTTCAAATACTTGCACTTTTTATACCAATTAGACTTGTAAGTAGTATAACTGGAACTCTCTTAACTTCAATTAATAAACAAGGTATTCGCACATTCAGCGTTTTTTTGAGTGCAATTTTCAATATTCTGCTAAATTTAGTGATGATTCCGTATTTAAGTTATATTGGGGCTAGTATTGCAACAGTCTTATCTGAGATTTTTTTGTATTTTGCCTATATTCATTATATTAATAAATATTATAAACAGTTAAACTTACATAAATACTTCATTAAACCTTTAGCTGCTTCTTTAATTATGGGGGCAATAATATTCTATTTTAAGGAGTATAACTTATTTTTATTAATATCATTAGCATTTGTAGTATATTTCATTGTTTTAATCGCTCTAAAAACGTTTACCTCTGATGATGTGAAAATATTCAAACAAATAGTTAAAAAAGGTTAAGTTAATAAGTAATTTATATTAATTAAATAAAAAACAACCATATTTCAAGTTTTAAATAAAATATTATTCTATTTGTAATTAGTTAATTTTTATATTAAATACTGATATATGTGTTAAAATGTAATATTTTCGAAAGGATAAATTAAATAATATTAACTTAAATTATTTATCTTAAATCTTGGATTAACTTAAGATATCTTTTGCCAAGTACATTCCAATCATAGTTTTTAACCTCTTGAAGTCCAATTTTTCCATATTTTTCGCACAATTTTTCATCATTTTTAAAGTTCATTATTGAAGTTTTAAATTCTTCTGAACTATCAGCGAAAATTACTTTATCTTTCGCTATTTTTCTTATTTCGTAAAAACTTGTGGAAATCACTGGTTTTCCCATAGCCCAATATTCAAAGAGTTTAACTGGGGATACTCTATCTGTTAAAGGAGTAACATTGAATGGGATAACACAAATATCTACTTTACTTAAAATTTCGGGGATTTGTGAGTGGGGCATTGCTCCTGTTAATTCAATATTTTTCAGGCTAAATTCATCGATTTTTCTTTGTATATCTTCAAAATTTTCGCCATCTCCTACTAATAAAAATTTAATATTTTCATCATTTTTGAATTCATTCGCTGTATTTATGATTATATCAAAATTAATCCAGTCACCAAATGCACCTACAAAACATATCACAAACTTTGAATCTTTTAAACTATTTTTGGTTTTAAAAAAGCTTAAATTTGCTCCATTAGGAATATATTTGACTTTTTTATTGTATTTTTCTATGGATTCTTTTAGTTTTTGAGCTGTTGCTACAATAGAATTTGAAAAACTTGCTACTAATGGGGTGAAAAAATATTTTGTTAATATTTTGGCAAGTTTTGGTTCGTATAATTCTGCCAGATCATCAGCATAAATTAAAATTACTTTTTTCCCCATTATTCTAGAAAAAATTGTTGCTAAAAGAGCACACGTAGTATAATATGTTATAAGAATATCATAATTTTGTCTATATATGTCTAAAATATTTTTAATTTCAGTATAGATTACATAAAATGGACTAAGCCCTAAAGATGTATGTCTCATGATAATAGATGTGTTTTTAGGAATTGGATTCTTTGCAGTCCTTTGAAAAGATAAACGTAATTTAGATGAATGGACTACTGGCTCTATATATGCAATTTCATGTTTTTTTGAAAGTATCCGTGTTAATTCTTGACCATGTCCCCAGATACTATCCCATAAAACAGGCCCTAAAATAGCTATTCTCATGTATTCACTCAACTTCTTCTAATATTTTTTTCATTAATTCAATATTAATCAATGCTTTATTTTCTAACTCTAGTGTTCTATGTTTTATATTTTGTCCAGTTTTTCTTTTATCTGTCCATAATTCCTCGAACATTTCAATTAATTTACTTAATTCAATATTTTGTGTATAAAATGAATTATTAAGTTGATCTATTGTTTTTAAAAAATTTTTTACCTTTGGATCATAAATTATACCAATTATTGGAATTCCCATTATAGATGCGAATATAAGAGAATGAAGCCTCATTCCAATAACCATATTGGCTTTTCCTATTATACTCATTGTTTCTCTAGGATTGTATCCCGATATTATTTTAACTTTATCTTTACTTCTCACTAAATCAATAGTTTCATTTATAATATCTTTATCATAATTAGGTTGAAATTGAATAAAGGCTACTTGAAACTTTTTATCGATAAGATAATCTATAAATGAAGCAATAGTTTCTTTAAAATTGACTGCACATTTTTTCCCCAATAATGGTCTGATTGTGATAATAATTAATTGTTTACTATAATCTATGCCTTCAACTTCTAATATTTCATTTATTTTTGCATCTTTTATGGGTTTAAGTGTAAAAACAGGATCAGATGTCACGTATACTGGCTTTTTAACATTCATTTTATATAATAATTCTTTAGAATCTTCATCTCGCACAGTAATTAAATTTACTCTATTTAATACCCATCTACTAACATTTTGACTAATATTATTTCGAAGAGGTCCTATTCCTTGTGCATAAATCATTGATCTTTTGCAGAAAATAGTTGCAAATATTAGTCTAGATAAATAAACTAATAATGAGAGAGTATTCCAATCATTAATTAAACTTCCTCCTCCTGAAATAAATAAATCAGCATTATAAATAGCTTTAATATTCTCGATTATAGATCTTGATGAATATGATTTTATTCCTTGTTTTAATACACATCCTGGATTATTAGACAATACAATAATCTTTTCAGGACTTAAAAAGCTTTTGAAATCATATAACATGGCTTCGAGGATTGCTTCGTCACCTATATTATCATAACCATAATATCCTGAAATCACTACTTTGTTTACCATATTTTAAGGCACCATTTCGTTTTTATATAACTTTACAAGTTTTTCTATCTTTTTATTGGCACTAAATTTTTTTTCTATTATTTTAAGAGAGACATGTGCAAACTTTTCTCTTAAATTGGGATTATTTATAAGAATATTTAGTTTATAAACTAATACAGAGATATCATGAGGAGATACAAGAAATCCATTTACATTATCCTCAATAATTTCTGGTATTCCTCCTATTGAACTAGCAATGACTGGAAGGCCACATGCCATCGCTTCTATAATTACTAATGGAAATCCTTCTGTGTGAGATGGAAGCACGAAAATATCTGCTGATTGGTAATATTTGGGAATATCTGCTGGTGATATTTTCCCTGTAAATATCACTGATTTTTTTAAACCCATTTCCAAAACTTTTTCTTTGAGTTCCTCCTCTTTAGGTCCTTCACCAATTATTATAAGTTTTGTATTCCTATTTTTAGTATTCACTTCGTAAAATGCATCTATTAACTCAAATATACCCTTAAAAATGTCTAAATATCCTATAAATAGAATTAAAACAGTATTTTCCTTAATGTTATAACTATTCCGTAATGTTTTATTCTTTAGAGGCTTAAATCTATTTGTATCAACGGCATTTCTTAAAACAATTATCTTTTCTTCTTCAACTCCAAAAGACATCATTTTCGAAGCAAGATTTTTACTTACAGCAATTGTTTTGTTACAATTATTTAAAGAAAATTTAATCAATCGTTTAAAAAAAGTATTTCCTTCAAAATTATTAATATCCATTCCATGAGCTGTAATGAGCACCGGTTTTTTCATAATTTTAGCTACAATGACTCCTATAAATCCTGTAGGTATGGCTGAATGAGAATGAATAATATCAATATTATATTTTCGTGTTGTCCACATTAGCTTAAAAAATAATGAAATAAGATAGGTTATAAGCCTGAAATTATCTATCAATCCATTAAAATGGACAAGCGCCCTAAATTCCTTCGGTTCTAACCATTTAAATCTGTGGATATGAATTCCGTCCATTATTTCTTCGTAAGGTATATTTGAGTTATGTTGAGTAACTACATGAATCTCAAATCCTTTTTTTACAAGCATTCGTGCATCATCGAAAACAAATGATCCATAGTAGTCTCCTTTATATTTGGGAAACATCGTTGGAACGAAGCAAATTCTCATGGTATCTGTCTCTATTTACAATATTTATTAATGAAATATAACTAATTACAATCTTTTATATATAATTAAATTTCCAAAGGTTTTAATTGGTTTATATGAAGTTAAATTCAATCCTTTCCTGATACAGAAGTAATAATCTGCATTATCATCATTCAACTCTTTATTGTACTCCATGTTGTCTTGAGGAGTTATCTTAAATTTTTTCACTCCACCAGAGTAACTTTTACCATTTATAAATACTGGCATAGGATTCACATTAGTTTTCAAATACCAGCCAAAATAAGGCCATAAATCAGAATATATCACCGTGTTTTTATAGTTCGGATCATAATTCACAAACCATTCACAGACCAGAACTATCTGTTCATTAGTTATTTTGTTATCTACATTTGCCTGTTGTATAACGGGTAAATAAGATGCAGTAGACAAAAGAATAATTGCAGTTAGAATTACGGTAATTATTGGAAATGTGGCGTTATGCCCTCTAATTTTGAATTTTAGATGGTTTGAAATTTCAGTTAAACCAAATATTATAAAATGTGCGATTGGAGGGGCCATTATAATGAAATAACGGTTGTCCTTAATTGAAAGTACACTATGAAATATGAAAAATGCCATGAACCATGCAAAAAAGAGTAAATGCATATCCATATCTTTTACATTGAGATTTTTCACAAGATCATAAAATAAATAAGCCAAAATAAAGAACAGGACTTCACTAAAGTATGATAAAATCTGGCCAAAACTAAATACAAAAATCAGTAATAAAACTACAAATAACGTTAATTTTAACTTTGTACTATTTTTTCTTACTTTAAATATATCAAATAGCTTTTTTTTGTCTATAGAATTTCTTTTGAGTTTTAAAAAGCCGTAGATAAGAAGTCCTACTGCAATTATAAATAGGGCAATAATACCTTCCAGTCCTATAAATGATGGAAGTTTGTCGATAAAAAAGAATAAATTAGAATCATATGCTGCACTTTCTGCTAAATGTGTAGTTGAAGTTGTTCCAAAAGCGGACATAAATGGATAGAATGCATTACCAAATTTTTCAAAGAAGAAAATAAAAACTGGAATTATAAATAAGAAAGATGAGAGTATTCCTGCAAATAAATGTTTAACATTTTTAATTTCGTGCCTATTTATCAAAATATAAAGGAAAATAGGGAAAATAATAAGTGCATTATTGTATCTGGTTAAGAAAGCCAGCATGGCAAATGGAAATGCTAGATAAAAGAACGTTCCTTCTTTTTTAACTGCTAAAATCAGGAAATAAAATGCCCAGATTGTGAGAGAGACACTTGCAATATCTGCAAACCCTACACTCAAATACGCAAGAACCTCTGAAAATGTGGCAAATAATAACGCACCTAAAAAGCTTTGAATATCATTAAAACGAAGTTTAAACAGGAAAAATAATCCGACAACACCAAAAATGTACATTAAACCATCTAAGATGAAAATAGCATTTGCAGATATGTATCCTGTTCTAAAGATTAGAGAAAGTAAAAATGAGAAAAATGGGGGTCTTGTAGAATCAAAATAACTCATATTCTGACCAGCGAATACTAAGGCATTAGAAAGAAAATCACAACTATCGGATAAAGGACCCATCTCAAACTGAATCGTTATTCGGTAATATGTAATTAAGCTTATAACTGTGATTAAAACAATCAGTGAAATGTGATTACTGTATTTTTTCCAGATATTTATTGAATTAGGCGTATTCATAGTAAATCCTGCTATTATTGTTATGATATTCATTCATTGAACTAAAGATCATTGAATATTATTTTTGTGATAGATTTGCTAATAAATAATTATCTCTTTTTGGAAAATCAATTTTTTAAAGAATAAATCTTTAAATAGTCAATATTTCCATTAGTTACTTCTTTAAAATCATGAGATAAATAAACATTTTCTTTAGAATTTCCCCAAACAATGTAATAATCAATGTTATTATCATTTAATTCTTTTTTTAAATTAGTATAATTCATATTTTCTTTTGTTTGCCCATAATATTTGCTTTCGGTGTAATAAACCAAATATATTGTTAGTTCCCATTGATCATTGGATGCAATGTTACCATGTACGTTATAATTGGTTTTTAATGTTTCACCTATTTGATAAATGTTTTCTTCTGTGTTATATTCTGTAATCAGGCTGTTTAAAGGAGCTATTATAAAAGAAAAAACTAACAAAACTAACAGCATTTTTTTCATTGAACTATTGAACCAATGGTTTTTAAATGATAAACTAAGTAAATATCCTCCCATTAAAATTAGTAAAATATAAATAAACCATAAATATCTTGGTTCAACAAGAATTAAACTGTATCCTGCAGCGTACAAAACAATTGTTATTATTAGATGTGCCATTTTGTTTTCTGAAGTAGACACATTCGGTGATTTAATTATAAACAGAATGCTTCCAATGATAATTAGAACTGAAAAAATCGAAAAAGATTCGATTATATCCAATATACTGATAATATTCTCTAAAATTAGGTTAATCTGGTATTTAAAATAGTCCACTGATTCAAAGGGACTCCATGGTTCCATTTTTAAATAAGATGGATCTTCCCAAATGCTAATTGCATTTCTATTGGATGGTTTAAGAAGACCTTGATAATACATTGGTTGCTGTCCATGTAATTGGGGACTTACTAATGCTTGATTATAGGATCCTGTAGTTCCAATAGTTACTTCTCCATATTTAGCACTAATTGAACCTATCCACACCCCACTTATTATAAAAAACACAATTAAACCTAAAAAAAGATTTTTTAATATATTCTTCTTTTTTTCACTATTTAAAGCTTTAAAATAGTAAATCAAATTAAACAAGATAAAATGGGCCAAGAAGAAATATAACGCGTAACTTTTACTTAAATAAGCTAATGATCCCAATAGTCCGCACAAAAAACCATTAAGTAATTTGTTTGAATATTCAGGGCTAAATATGAAATATAAATAGTATACTAAGATACATGTTACCAATAAATCTGGAGTAATAAGATTAAATGAAAAAAATAAAACCACAGGAATCACTGAGAATAAAATAATGGTTTCAGCTGATTTTTCCATTTCAAATCTATAAGTTAACAATCGTATTCCCATTATAGTGAAAAAACCAATGATCAGGGAAAGTACTTTTGTTGAGTATAGCATGTACAATGGTGTTGATCCCAGAGACAAAAATGGTATCAATAGCCATGATAAAAATGGACTCCAGTATCCGTTAATTGCATCTGCAAAATTTCCGTTTAAATAATTTTGAGTAATGCTGATATATGAAATTCCATCAGAGTTTATGATGTATTGATAATGGTTAATTAGCAAAACACCAATTATAGAATAGAGTATTATAACTGAAATTAAGTCTAAATTATGTTTAATGCGATTTAAATTCATCAAATTTCTTTATAATTTAAAGTTATTTAAATTAATCTAACTGTATTACTTAAAATAAATTCTTTCATTCATCCTTGGAATAATAGCTGTTAAAACACACTGTTCTGTGTTTTCAGTCCTATCAAGCATCCCTTTTGAAAGATAGCTAACTGCTCCTGTTTTTTGTCCAAGATTAGTTACACCAGTTACTTCATCCATCACATCCCCAACTTCCTTACCATTTAAGACTTCTTCAATGACAGATGGGGGATATTCAAATCCAGAACTTACACCTAATGTTATTTTATCTCCATCAAAAACAGCACACCACTGTAAATCAATGTAACCAGTTAAAGAATTCGGTGTTTCCATCAATCCCGACTCTATCCCGACACTTATATCAAATTCTTCAGAATACGCATTTTTCGCCCGGTTAATAGCCCCTTCAATGGTTTGATCTATACCAAATGGTTGATCTGGCACTCCTGAATCGGCATCGACAGATATAACTTCAACTTCGCCGTATATTTGATCTAAGACATTTTTTGTAGCTTTGACCTTTACAGGATTCCTGGATCCTACTGCAACTTTCATATCATCGACCTTTTAAACTGTGAAGAGAATTATATAATGTTATTTGAGAACTTTACCATTTCTATCTATTTCTCCCAGTCTTATTCTGGTTGAAGAAATAGGTTTCCCGTCTTCTGCAAGTACCCAATTAATAACAAAAATTTTGAGAGGTTTTATTCCTTTTTCCCGTCGTATTCCGTTGATTTTATGTGCAACAGGTTCTGTTTCTCTACTAACGACTATTGCATCTATTTTGGAGTCATGAACAGTTGGACCGTAAGGTTCTTCTAGTCTTTTGACGGTGTATTTTGAATGGAATTTCTGCAAAAATTGCTCTAATTCAGACATTCTTTTTGAACAGGGTTCAATATTGCCTTTTTTCCCTCCAAATTCGTTAGATGTAACTCCAACTAATATATACTGGCCAATCTCAAATGCTTTATTGAGTAATTTCTCATGGCCCTTGTGAAAATGATCAAATGTGCCTCCTACGGCTACTCTTTCGTATTTCATTCATTCTACCTTTTTATTTTGTATCTGACTTAAATAGAATAATATTTTAGCCAGAGGAATGTCATTAAAATTTATAAAAAATTTATTTTAGATATTGTTATTATGCTTTAAGTTAGATTATAAATTATGCTGATGGAACAGAACGTGGTAATAAAGAATCCAAGAAAAGTGGACTTAAGATTTGCATCTTGTTATCCTAATTTATATAAGGCTGCGATGTCCTCACTTGGTTTTCATATTATATATGATTTCCTAAATTCAAGAGAAGATGTGTACTGTGAAAGGGTAGTTTATCCATATGTTGAAAGTTTAGAATCAAATACAAAACTCGCTGATTTTGATATAGTTAGTTTTTCACTTCAATATGAGCCGGATTATTTCAACGTGCTTAAAATGTTGGATAAGGCAGGAATTGAAGCTCGGAAAGAAAATAGAAGGGAAGATGACCCTTTTATAATAGCGGGAGGGCCATGTGCAAGTTCAAACCCTCTTCCAATGAGTAAATTTGTTGATCTTTTTATTGTGGGTGAAGCAGAGGTCATTTTAGATGATGTGTTAGATCTTTACATGGAACTCGATGATCCAAGAAAAGAAATAGATACATTTTTAGATATTAAAGGAGTTTATGTGCCTGATAATCCTGTAGAAATGGCTATTGTGGAGAATATGGACAATGCATGTCATCCTATAAGGCAGATCGTTCCTAAAACTGATGATAAAAAATTTATACCTGCATTTGGAGATGCATTTCTTCTTGGCGTATCCAGGGGATGTACGAGGGGCTGTAGATTCTGTATGGCCGGATGTATTTATAGGCCTAGACGAGAAACATCTCTTAAAAAACTTTTTAAAATAGCTGAAAAAGGTAAAAAAGCTACAGGTTTTGATAAAATAGCCCTTATAGGGGCAGATGTTTCTGGATATTCTAAATTAGAAGAGCTTTGTGAAGGATTGCTTGAGATGGGATTTAAAATTACAAGCCCTTCCATGAGAATAGAGGCAATAACTGATAACTTAATAGATATTCTAAAAAGGAGCGGGCTTAAAACCATAACGATAGCTCCAGAATCTACATGGGGACTTCGAAAAGTTTTAAATAAACCTATACTTGATCAAGCTATTTATAATGTTATAAAAAGAGCTTTTAAAAGAAATATGAATGTTAAACTCTATTTTTTAACAGGTTTACCAACTGAAACCATGGAAGATGTGCATGAAATGGTTGAATTTATAAAAGATATACGTAAAATGAGTAAAAGGAAAAATGCAGTTAGGATAAGTATAAATCCTTTTATTCCCAAGTCACATACTCCATTTCAATGGGAAAACTTTGATTTTGATGATTTGAGTATCAAATTTAATTATTTAAATGAGAACCTCAAAAACGTATCTTTAAAGGTTGAAAACTTAGAAGGGGCATTTATACAGCATATATTGTCTGTGGGTGATGCAAACATGGGGAATATCATCGAAAAAACATACAAACGGAAATTGAAGTTTAAAGATTGGAAAAATATAGACGTTAAATTGGATTTAGAAGATGAATTACCATGGAAGAATATAAATGCAGGTGTTAGCCCTGAATTTTTAAAGCAAGAATATCAAAAAGCATTAAATGGGAATATAACTCCCTGGTGTGAAGCATTTGGATGTTATGGATGTGGATCTTGTTTTAAATAAGGTTAATTTTCCTAATAATCGTTTAAATGTGAATTAGTCTATAAAATGCTTTTTATACTTTCCAATTTTCTTTACTGCTTTTAAATAAAAAATATGTGATCCTTTAAAATTAACCAGTCAAATAGGGGCTTTATCAAAAAGGAACCCCAATAATTAGATTTAGTAATGATGATGGTCTAGAGGTAATGATCGTTGTTAGTTCATGAAAACGAACTTCTAAGCCAAATGAAAGCTTTAAAGCTTGTTAATTACTTAAATAGCAAATTAATTGATTTAACCGAATACTCTCCTTAAAAGATAAGCCATTCTCCTTAATAAATATCCTAAGAAAACTTCTCGAGCTCGAATCCATCTTCTTAAAAAAACTTCTCTTGAGGTTATTTCTTTAATGACTGATTTAATCTCTTCTTTTGGTGAATATTTCCAGTATATTGGAATTCCAAGTGCTATAAAAGCGATACCTGCTATTATTTGATTAAAGTTACACTGTGTCATCATATATACAGATATTATGATGCCTAAAACAGGCATTATAGATGGAATTTTGATACTTCTTCCGTATTTTTTTCTAAGTGGAAAAACGGAGATACAGGTCACGATATAACAGAAAAGAAGGGTGAAAACAGATAATATGATAAGGTTACTTATGGTTCCAAAAATAGCGGCTGCACCTGTAATTATACCCTGAACAATTAATGCAACATAAGGTGTATCATATTTCGGATGTTTTTTGGCAAACATTTTTGGTAGGAGCCCGTCACCGGCCATTGCGTATGGAATTCTAGATGAGGACAAAATACCCGCCTCATCAGACCCTGAAATTGAGAAAAGAGCACCAACTGTAAGGAATATAGCTCCAAAACCTGCAAGAAGAGCGTATCCTGCAAGTGCAAGAGGTGCAGTTGACAAAGAAAGCTGCTGCCATGGTACTAAACCTACGATTACAAAATTTGTTATAATATAAAAGAGGGCAACGATACCCATTCCAAGGACGATAGCTTTTGGAATGGTCTTCTTTGAGTCATATATCTCATCTGAAGGGACTGTAACAAGTTCAAATCCAACATAAGCCCAAAATATTAAGACAAGCGCACTTCCAAGGCCTGTTAATCCTAATGGGGCAACTGGCGTAAAATTAGAAATTAACTTTGACGGATTCAATATAAAGAAAAGAATACCTGCCAAAGTGAATAATATAATAGGGGCAAGTTTGAGAGTGGTTAAGATATCATTAATTCTACCTGCTTCTCTAACTCCGATATAGTTGATACTTGTTAATATAACAATAAATATAATTTTGATTATTGTTTGTACTATAATAGGCATATTAGGGAAAAAATACTGGAGATAAGCTACAAATGCAAGAGGAAATACTGCTATTGCACTCCATGATGCTATCAGTAGTGCCCATCCTGATAAAAAACCAATAAAATCTCCAAATGCGTCTTTAGCATATACATAAGGTCCACCTGCTCTTGGTATAAGTGAAGAGCATTCTGCAAATGATAATGCTATTATAATTGCCATTATCCCTGCCAAAGCCCATGCAATCAGCGAAGCTGGCCCTAAAAGTCCAGCACCAAATGCTGCTGCAACATATATGTCTGCACCAACTATGGTTCCAACAACCAGATTCACAACATCAAAAAGGTTCAGCATTTTTTTGGGCATACTTGTTTAATATATTGATAAAAGTAAAAATAGATGATAGATTTTAATATGGAAGACCAATGTATATAATTAAATATAATCGATTTTTGATATAAACTTAAAAAATAGGGATACTTGATTTTAACGATTAAATAGGATGATTAGAATGTTTCAACCAACCAAAAGATGTGAGTCAATACAACTTTCAGAAATAAGAAAAATGTTTGATATCACTGCAGAAGATGCTATTAATTTAAGCCTTGGAGAACCTGATTTTGACACTCCTTTACATATTAGGGAAGCTGTAAAAAAAGCTTTAGATGAAGGTTTCACCCATTATACATCAAATAAAGGGATTGTAGAACTTAGGGAAGCTATATCCTGTAAACTTAAAGATGAAAATGAAATCGAAGCAGATCCTGAGTCTATAATTGTAACGGTTGGGGCAAGTCAGGCGCTCTATATTAGCCTTCAAGCACTGGTAGATAGGGGAGATGAAGTTTTAATTCCAGATCCGGGATTTCTTTCATATGATGCATTTGTCAAGCTTGCAGAAGGTAAAATGGTCCCAATAAGTCTTAAAGAAGAAAATGAGTTTCGAATGACTCCAGATGATGTCATTAATAAAATAACTGATAAAACTAAAGCTATAATTTTGAATTCTCCCTCAAATCCAACAGGTGCAGTCATGAAAAAAGAAGATATTAGGGGCTTGGCTGAAATAGCAGAAGATCATAATATATATTTAATATCTGATGAAGTATATGAGCATATACTTTATGATGGGAAACATTACAGCCCTGGAAGATATACTGAAAATGCCATAACCATAAATGCATTTTCTAAAACTTATGCAATGACTGGATTTAGAATAGGATACATGGCTGCAAAACCAGAGGTAACTGAAGAGTTATTGAAGGTTCATCAGTATAATGTAGCATGTGCAAGCTCTTTGTCCCAAATAGCAGGACTTGAAGCATTAATAGGGCCACAAAAATGTGTCGGGGAAATGGTGGCAGAATTTAAACGAAGAAGGGACTTAATAGTCAAAAGATTGAATGAAATGGGAATCAAGATTAAAGCACCTAAGGGAGCATTTTATGTATTTCCAAAGGTTCCAAACTCACAGGAGTTTGTAAGTAAAGCCATAGAAAAGGGAGTAATAATCGTTAATGGCGGCAGTTTTGGAAAATGTGGAGAAGATCACTTTAGGCTATCTTATGCTGCTTCATATGAAAAATTAGAGGAAGCTATGGATAGATTAGAAACCATTGAAATGTAATTAGGAATCTAATCGAAATTATACAGAATAACATAATTTATTAATCATATAAATTCTAAATAATTAATAATTACATTTAATAATATTTAAAACAATGTAACATCAGTTAAATGGATAATCTAAATATCTGATTATTCGATATAACTTTAGAAAATAGTTCAAAATAAGTTATAAAGAAGATGATAGTCATTGGAGAAAAATTAATTAAGAAATGAATCTGTATTTGTGAAACAGTCAATTAAAATTTTAAAGGAGATAATTAAATGTCAGAGGAGAACCAATTAGGAACTAAAATCCAGCAAATAAGGAAAAATCGTGAAATATCTGTTGAAGAACTAGCAGCAGAAAGTCAATGCAGTAAGGAAGTTATAGAAAGTATAGAAAGTGGTAATTTAATTCCATCATTGACTCCGCTTATTAAAATTGCTAGGGTTTTAGGCGTTCGTTTAGGTACTTTTCTCGATGATGCGCCTCAGACTGGGCCAGTAATGGTAAAATCGGGCAAATCAGAACAGGTGATACATTTTTCAGGTAAAGAAGATCATCCTGATACAAGTGCCCTTGATTTTTATGCCCTAGCATCAGGGAAGGCGGATAGACATATGGAACCATTCATGATAGACGTACGCCCTCCAGCTTCAAAAGACTATAAATTATCTTCACATGAGGGTGAAGAATTCATTTATGTTATGAATGGGGAAATTGAAATATTATACGGCCAGGAAAGATATCTACTTTCAGAAGGGGACAGTATTTATTATGATTCAATCATTCCTCATGATTTACATGCATATGGAGAAGAAGATGCAAAAATCCTTGCAGTTGTATATACACCATTTTAGACAATTAACAATTAACTATCAAAATTATTAAGAGTGATTTAAATGTTTACAGAGAAAGTTACACCACGATTCGGAGACGCTGATGGACTTCGCCACATAAACAATACAGCACTTGTTGAATGGTTTGAAGTCGGAAGAAACCCAATATTTCGAATGTTTACACCAGATCTTGATCTAAGTTACGAAAAATGGAAATTAATATTAGTTAGAACTGAATTTGACTACATCGGTCAAATGTACTATGGGGTTGATGTTGAGATTAGGAGCTACATAACTCATATAGGAAACAGCTCATTTACAATAGGCCATGAAGCATGGCAAGATGGAGAGCTCAAAGCTAAGGGAAAAGCTGTCCTTGTACACTTTGATTTCTTAAACCAGAATAGTGTACCTATTCCTGAGCCAATAAAGGCCCAATTACATGAGCATTTAATAATAGAGGATAAAAACTGCAAATAAAAAATTTTGGAGTGCATAAAGGAGCTAGAATATGCTTTTTACAGAAGATACAATTGGAGATTTCCTTGAAAAACAGGCAAAAAAAGATCCAGACCGAGAATTTATGGTTTATCCGGATAGGAATCTTCGTTTCACTTATAAACAGTTTGATGAACGAGTAAATATGCTTGCAAAGGGTTTGCTTTCAATTGGAGTTACTAAAGGTGATCATGTAGGGATTTGGGCATTAAACGTTCCAGATTGGATTACATTCTTATTTGCATGTGCAAAAATTGGGGCAGCTCTTGTAACAGTAAACACTGCCTATAAAAGTCATGAATTAGATTATGTGTTAAAACAGTCAGATATGAAAGCGCTTGCAATAACAGATGGATTCAGGGATGTTAATTACTTAAAAGTGTTGTATGAGCTTGTTCCGGAACTTAAAACAAGTAACAGGGGTAATTTAAAAAGCAAGGAATACCCTTGCCTCAAAGGTGTAATCTACGTCGGTCAGGAAAAGCATCGTGGACTTTATAATACCAGTGAACTGTTGTTACTTGGTAAACATACCGATGATAATGAACTTTTAAAAGCTAAAAAGACTTTTAACAGCGATGATGTAGTATGCATGCAGTATACATCAGGAACAACTGGTTTTCCAAAGGGAGTAATGCTTACACACAAGAATATAATTAATAATGGATATTATATTGGTGAGAACCTGAAATACACAGAAGAAGATAGATTATGTCTTACTGTACCGATGTTCCATTGTTTTGGAGTTACTTTAGGACTTATGGCTATGTATACTCATGGAGGTACTTTAGTAATGCTTGAACAGTTTGATCCTCTCATGGTTCTCGCAGCAGTCCAAAAAGAGAAGTGTACTGCGCTTTATGGTGTTCCAACAATGTTTATTGCTGAGTATTCACACCCTATGTTCGATATGTTTGATTTATCATCACTTAGAACTGGAATAATGGCTGGTTCTACATGTCCAATAGAGGCCATGAAGAAAGTGGTTAACGATATGAACATGAAAGAGATAACCAGTGTCTATGGCCTTACTGAAGGTTCACCTGGATTTACTCAAACAAGTGTCGATGATCCTCTTGAACTCCGGGTTGAAACCGTAGGAAGAAAGTTACCCAATTGTGAGATTAAAGTTGTTAATCCAGAGACTGGTGAAACTGTTGGACCTGGAGAAGTGGGTGAAATTTGCAGCAGAGGCTACAATGTCATGAAAGGGTACTATAAAATGCCTGATAAAACCGCAGAAGCCATTGATGAAGATGGATGGCTACACAGTGGAGATTTAGTCACCTATGACAAAAATGGTTATTATACAGTCGTTGGAAGGATAAAGGACATGATAATACGGGGTGGAGAAAATATTTATCCTCGTGAAATTGAAGAATTTTACTATACAATGCCTGGAATTAAAGATGTGCAAGTTGTAGGGATTCCAGATGATAAATACGGTGAAATTGTAGGGGCATTTGTAATTCTTGAGGAAGACGCTGATATCAGTGAAGAAGATGTTAGAGATTTTGGTCTAGAAAGAATAGCGCGCTATAAAGTCCCAAAACATGTTTTCTTTGTTGATGAATTCCCACTTACTGCAAGTGGGAAGATACAGAAGTTTAAAATGCGTGATAATGCTGTAGAAATCCTTAAAAGGAAATTAACTGAAGAAGAAAAGATATAAATTAAAAAAACTATTTAATTTAAGAGCAGCATCCTGCTCTTTTATAATTTTAGCGCCTGAAATGAAAGGATAATCAAATACTTCATGATCAAAGGCATTTGAGCTTATTTTATCTGTATTTTAAATTCACAAAGTTATATGTTGTTTAATTTTCTGTTTCCCTAAATAAATATAAATAAAAAAAAATGATACATTAAATACTTTAATTTTCATGGGGTAAAAACTTGGAAATAGAAGATCGAAAGAAAATGGGGCGTAGGGCAGTTCTCGTCGCTATTACTGGAAACGTAGGATTAACAATCTTCAATTTTATTGTAGGTATTTTCTCTGGAAGTACAGCATTGATTGCAGAGTCAGCCCATACATTTTCAGATATATTAACCTCAACAATAACCTTCATTGGTTTTAGAATAAGCTTAAAACCTCCAGACAGACAGCATCCATATGGACATGGAAGGGCAGAGCCGTTGGTAGGGCTTATTATAGTAGTTTTCCTTGCAATTATTGCATTTGAAATATTATCTACTGTTTATGGAAAGTTATTCCTTGGAGGGCCAATAACATCTCCAGACCCAATAGCAGCGGTAATGGCTCTTGTGGGAGTCGTTGTTAACTTAGCAATGACCACATATATCATGAGAACTGGAAAGAAAATAAACAGCCCTGCAATTATTGCAGATGCGCAGCATCAAAAAGTGGATATCTTTTCGAGTATTGCTATATTTGCAGGGGTGATAGGTTCTAAATTAGGTTTTCCAATTTTAGATCCAGTTGTCGCTATTTTCATTGCAATAATGGTTTTAAAAACAGCATTTGATGTTGGATGGGCAAATATTAACAATATAATGGGCACAGTGCCCTCAAAGGAAATATTAGTTGACATAAAAAACGCCGCATTGTCTGTCAGAGGTACATATGGAATTCACAATGTGAGACTGAACTATTTAGGGCCGTATGCATCGGTTGAGTTGCACGTTAGAGTCGCGGAAGACTTGAGTTTGAAAGAAGCTCACGCTATAGCTCACAATGTTCAAGAAAAAATAGTTGAAGAAGTTGATATCATATCTATGGCAACAGTTCATGTATGTCCTGATGATGAGGATGAGTTTTGCCTTGATTAGTATAATAATTAACCAATATCTTTTTTGGCTTAATCGAATCAATATAATGTTTTTATAACAAATTTTTATTTGTTTTAAAGTTACTAAACGAATATCAAATTTTAAAAAAAGAAATCTTAGAAATGGTTACATAGCATCATTATGAAATATTGTAGTTGGGGATTAAATGAGTAATTTATTTGCAGAAAGAATGGAAAAAGTTCATAAATCATTTATCAGGGAGATATTAAAGGTCACAGAAGATAATAACATCATTTCATTTGGTGGAGGTTTACCAAACCCTAAATCTTTCCCTGTAAAAGAAATAGGAGAGGCAACATCAAAAGTTTTGTCTCAAAATGGGGATGAAATTCTTCAATACAGTACAACAGAAGGATATTTACCCTTGAGAGAATACATTGCAGAAAGATACTCAAAAAAAGGCTTAAAAATCACTCCTGATGAAATACTTATCACAAATGGTTCACAGCAGGGAATAGACTTGGTCAGTAAAGTCTTTTTAAATAAAGGAGATAAAGTTTTAGTTGAAAATCCAACATATCTTGCCGCAATACAGTCATTCGGGCTATTTGAACCTCAATTTATATCTGTCCCATTGCTTGAGGATGGTGTAGATATAGATTCGCTCCAACAGATACTGGATGGAAATAAAATAAAATTGTTTTATTCAGTTACAAACTTCCAGAATCCAACTGGAATAACTTATTCAAGGCAAAAAAGACAAAAACTATCTGAAATTCTTAAAAACGAAGACACTGTTTTTGTAGAAGATAATCCCTATGGTGAAATAAGATTTTTAGGAGAAGATATACCGCCTGTTAAATCTTATCTAGAAGATTCCATACTTTTTGGTTCTTTTTCCAAAATAGTGTCTCCAGGAATGAGACTTGGGTGGATAGTTGCAGATGAAGAGATTATGGAAAAGATAATCATTGCAAAACAGGCATCAGACCTGCATTCAAATTATTTTACTCAAAGAGTTGTTTACCAGTATTTAATAGACAATGAAATTGATGAACATATAGAAAAGATAAAAGAAATGTATAGAAATCAAAGAAATATGATGGTTTCTATGATAGAGAAATACTTCCCTGAAAATGTAAAATATACAAAACCAGAGGGAGGAATGTTTTTATGGGTTACCCTTCCTGAAGGCCTATCTTCAATGGACTTATTTGGCCTGGCAATAAAAGAAAATGTAGCATTTGTTCCAGGACAAGCTTTTTATGTCGATGGAAGTGGAATCAATTCATTAAGGCTTAATTTCTCAAATTCAAATACTGAGCAAATTGAAGAGGGTATAAAAAGGCTTGGAGATGCAATAAATAAGCTCCTGGATTAGTGTATAAATCTATCTACATTTTATACCCAGTTTTTAAATGAAAAAATTATGAAATTATTAGCTGAGGTAAATGGTAACTAGAGAAGAGATTATAGCTGAAATTGACCAGATGGAAGATTTTAGAAAATGCAAAGCATTCGAAAATCGTAGATTTTCATGAGTCAAAACCAAAGGTTTTGAAAGCATTTTCTAACTCCCAAAAATCTCTGATTTTTGAGGATTTTCCTGGAAATATAGCTGAAGATATTATAAATAATCTTCAATTACTTCCAGTAGTTTTAGATAAAATTTATTCAGGATCTAATAAAGTAAAATTTGATTCTGCAACTATTTTACTGGTTATAAGCAGAAAAAGTCCAGAAATATTGTATCCTCATATAGATTTTTTTATAGGATTACGGGATAATAAGAATAAACTGAATATGTGGAATACCATTGAGATTATAGCTAATTTAAGTGCTGTAGATTCACAGGACCGGATTAATGACATTTTTGACAGGTTTTATGACATTATATTTAATGATTCTATGGCTTCAGCAGTACATGTCATTGATAACAGCTGGAAAATTGTGAAATTTAAACCTGAACTCCAAGAAAAAGTTATAGATAAGTTTCTGAACTTGAAGAAATTTCTAAAAATAAAAGACGCCAGAATATCCTTTTAGGCCATGCTATCCTTTTTTTAATAAATCTTTTACTGAAATCCGTGATAAAAATAAGATAATTTAATTTGTTAAAAGACAGCTTAATAACCCTAGAAACGCTACTAAAGTAAAAGCAGAAAGATTTTTAAGGAAATATTCAAATTAAGATTTTTAATGGTCAATATTCTTTTTTAGAAATATCCATTAAAAATTTAAATATAATAATCACGATTATTATATGTACAGTTATAATAATTAAAAAATAATACTGAAATTATCAAAATGATAAGAAGAAGATAATATGAAGAATGAGGAATATGCGAAATTTTGGTTTGAAAAGCCAGAAGAAAGTGCGGGATTCCTTTTATGGCAGATTACAAATTTATGGCAGCGGAAGATGAACTCTGCTTTAAAAGAGTTGGACCTGACACATGTACAATTTGCGTTACTGGCAGGAATGGCATGGCTTGAAAGGTTTGAAAAGCCAATAACACAGGTGAGACTAGCTAAATATGCAAATACGAATATTATGATGACTTCTAAAGTTATAAGGACTCTTGAAAAAAAAGGCTTTATCTTAAGAGATGAGTGTGAAAACGATACAAGGGCAAAATGCGTATCTCTCACTGAAGAAGGTATTCAAAGATTTGAAAAAGCATTAAGTGTTGTCAAGGTTGTTGATGAGAAGTTTTTTGAAAATAAAACGTATGATGAATATTTCATAAAAAATTTAGTTCATATTTTAGAGTTAAACCATGGAGAATGATAAAATGAGTGATATGAGCAAAGAATGTAGTGATGCTTTTGATAATATTTTAGAATCAAGAAGGTCTATTCGATTTTTTAAGGATGAAATGCCTCCTAAAGAAGATGTTGAAGATATAATCCAGGCTGGTCTATTTGCACCTTATGCTGCACAGGCTGTTGATGAA
>JAEZKE010000011.1 GCA_023436175.1 Methanobacteriota archaeon | reverse complement strand
TTTGCAAGGATTTCTTCACATTTTGCAAGTAATGCAGGGTGAGCTATTCCATGTCCTGCAACACTTCCAACGTCTGCTTTAATTACGCTAATTGTAGTTTTCATACAAAAATTCCTCCAATTATTATGAAAATTTTTTAAACGTTGAGAAAATCTCCGATTTCCGAACCACAAAAATCAAAGATTTTTGAAGTTGTAAAAACTGATTAAAGGTGGCTTCAGTTTATCAATGAATGAACAGTTTTAATTGAAAAATATTAAAAACGTTGACACCGTTTATATCACCCTTAACTCTATAAAAAATATGATTTTGTATCAATATAAAACTTACTATGTCACTGATTAACTTATTACCTAAAATTTTCTATATTTTTATTTAATATAACTAATTGAGTTAGATATACGTTAAACTCATAAATCTATTATACTTATTGATTTAAGTAATTTACAGATTGATAATATTACATAAGTTAATAAAATAGGATAAATTAATAAAAGCTTAAGTTTATAAGTTAATTTGGAAAATTATTTAGATTCTATTTTACTTTTAACCTCAAGGGCCATTTCCATTGTAGTTGCATTGCCTCCACAGTCACAAGTTACTACTTTACGTTCACGTAAAACTTCAGTTAGTGCATTTTCAACAGTGCGAGCAGCATCATGCTTTTCAAGGTAATCAAGCATTAATACTGCAGATAATATCATTGCAGAAGGATTTGCAATATTTTTTCCAGCAATATCTGGTGCTGATCCATGTACTGGTTCAAATAATCCGTTATTTTCTCCTATATTGGCAGATGGGATTAATCCAAGCCCTCCAACAAGTCCCGCGCCTTCATCAGAAAGTATATCTCCATATAAATTTGTTGTCACAATTATGTCAAACATCTGCGGGTTTGTAACTAAAAACATTGCTGTAGCATCTACATAAAGGTCATTTGTTTTAATATCATTATAATCCTCAGCAACATTATAAAAAATATCTTTAAACAAGCCGTCTGTTTTCTTAAGAACGTTAGCCTTATGAACTGCCGTGACTTTATTTCTACTAGTTTTCTTAGCGTATTCAAAAGCAACCTTACAAATTCGCTCACTTGCCTTTGCTGTAATAACCCTTGTAGCAGTTGCACCATCCTCTGTTTCTTCTTCAATACCCGAGTAGAGACCTTCTGTATTTTCTCTCACTATAATAAAATCAAGATCGTTAAAAATACTTCTCACACCCGGATATGACTTAACAGGTCTTAAATTAGCGTAAAGATCCAACTCTTTTCGCAGAGTTATAATGGCACTTTTTTGACTGCGAATAGAAGTTACAGCCCCAAATAGTGCTGCATCAGAATTTTTTGCAACCTGAATAGTTTCATCAGGTATAGTGGTTCCAGTTCTTCTAAAACACTCCTCTCCAGCATGTGCTTCTTTATAATTAAATTGAATATCTAAAGCGTCTAAAACCTGTAGCGTTGCATCCATAACTTCTTTTCCGACGCCATCTCCAGGTATAACTGCTATATCATACATTAACTCACCAAATATCCTTTATTAATTAATATGTGTTTTTTCTGTATAAATATAATTTTAATTTTATATTTATTTAATTAAATTATTTTTTAAAATGTTTGTGAATCTCAAATTCATTCATTATATCAATTTAATATTTTTAGGGCATTAACTGAGTTATTAGTATTTTATATTCATTATACATTATGTAAATCATATATTCTTATTTAAAATAAAACTATGTTTATTTAAAGGGATTAAAAGTAGAATAAAGAGTGGTCCGGCACCCTTTTAAAAGCATCAAATGTGGAAATTAGCTTAAGGGTACCACAGTATAATATAATTTTAAAGGATATAAATTAAATGGTATTTGTGACCTGAATCACATTGTTATAAATAAAAAGATATTTCGCATTAATAATGAGTCAATCTATTTAAAAATTAGGTTATTATCCCCAAATAATGAATAAATAGCATGTGATTCCTACAATAGGGACAATTAATTAATTGTTTATGCAAATTATCAATGGTTTTTGACCGTTATTTAGAACAATTATGAAAATTTTGTGCAAAATTATATTAATACCCACACCATATAATAACTAAATTAAAACCATTCCCCCAACATAATACTTTTACTATGTTAGTTATATCAAAAATAAGCTTAGATTAAACCGGGTGTGATGTAATGTGGAATATATTCCAGTCCATTGGGATTTTTACCAAAGTTAGAGGAAAAGGGTCAATTAAATACTACAAAAAAAAGCTTAAAGAATATCAAGAAAATGAAGCTGACATTTTAATTGATATGGGCGTTTTGTGCCTTGAAGAAGAAAAATTTGATGAATCGCTGCAATACCTTGAGGATGCTCGTCAAATATATTATAATCTTAATGAAAAAGCGGCTGAGGCTTTTGTACTGGACTTAATAGGGGATGTTTATCTTAGTACAAGGCAAATAGATATAGCTTTAGTAGAATATCAGAAATCATTTAGAATTTACGCCTCAATAAAATCATCCATGAAAAATGAGATGTTTGAGAAACTAAAAGAAGTAGAAAATATAAAAGAAGCCATAGAACTTGCAAATGAGGACAGAATAAGTGCAAAGATAGAAGAAGAATCCAATTACGATGAAATAGATAATGAAGACGACGAGCCAGACGATATTTCTGATGAAGAAGAACCTTTAGAAGACAGGCATATATTTAGAATTAATTACGAAAAAATAGCTTCAAAAATAGAAACCCTCATGAATATAATTAAAAAACGATATACAATCAAAGAACATCTGGAAAATGAATACGAAATAAGTAATATTAGAAAATCCCTTGTCGAAGCCCATAAAAACCTGGAAAATGAAAAAGAAGCAGCGCTATTTTTGATGCTTGGTACTTTCTTCATGAAAGAAGAAAAAACATACAGTGCCATGCAAAATTTTAAAAACGCATTTAATCTATTTTATGAAACCGGAAATGATGAAGGAAAAGCATTTTCCCTTCTTCTTTTAGGAGTAACATATTACGTATTAGGCAAAGAAGACAAAATATACAGCATATTTAAAGAAGCTATTACTATATTTGAAGATTTAAAAGATGCTGAAGGAAAATCAGTTACCATAGATCTAATAAATACACTGTACAGCGAAGATATGTATTTAGATAATAAATATGATAATACTGTCGCCACTTAATTTTTGATTAAACAGTTAAATTCTTTAATTTTTTATTAATTTGGATTTAAGTCCATATTTTATTTTTTAGTTCGGTTATTAGGTTTTTAAATATTATAAAACAGCAGCACTAATTTTAGCAGGTTATAAAAATTTATTTTTAATTTAACTTTTTAGTATTCCATTAAATATATTCCAAATAAAAGACAAATAATATATAAAATCTGTCTAAATGCAAGATTTTGACCTAATTGCAATTATTGTTAAATTATAATTTGTAAATTATGAATATACAGATGGGTGTACAAAATGGAAAGGGAAGAAAATATCAAAAGATTAATTCAAAATTTAAAGGAAAACGACGAACATTTTCAGCATCAGACTTCCGAACTTCTTGAAGAAATTGGAGAACCTGCTGTAGATGAACTTGTTCAAGCCTTAAATGATGAAGATAAAACCGTGAGAAAAGGAGCTGCATTAACCCTTGGAAAAATTAAAGATGAAAGAGCCATTGAACCTCTTATAAAAACTCTTAATGATGAAAATAAATGGGTTAGACGAGAAACCTCCGGCGCACTTGGAAATATGGGAGAGGCAGCTGTAAACCCACTCATCGATGCTTTAAATCATCCTAATTGGCGTGTTAGAGGAGGGGCAGCATGGGCCCTTGGAAAAATCGGGAATAAAAAAGCAGTTGAACCACTTATAAATACATTAAATGATGAAAGTGGTTTTGTTAGAAGTGGAACTGCATGGGCCCTTGGAGAATTAGGGGATAAACAAGCAATTGAAGCACTTAATAAAGCCGCAGAAGATAAAAGTACTTTTGTCCGTAAAATAGCAAAAGTATCCCTTAAAAAATTGGAATAGATCTTATTTGTTTTAAATAAAATCCTTATTTAATTTTTTAATAATTTATCTAGTATACATCATTTGATATAGGTCATCCCCCTAATTTAAATCAGTTATTCCAAATCAATTTCATTTAATTTGAAATATTCATCAATATATGAAAAATAATAATTACTTTTAATAACTACCAGTACATATTATATTCAAAGCATAAAGGTTTTGGACTTTTAACAGTATTACATAAATTACTTTTTTTAAGTTAATAATTTGAAGGTGTTATATTGAAAGTTAGTATAATCGGCGCAACAGGAAGAGTTGGCAGAGCAGCGGCTTTCTGTCTGGCTGAAGAAAACTCAGTTAATAAATTGGTGCTTATAGCTAGAGATGAAAGTATTGATAAAATAAGAGGAGAATCATTAGATATTCATGATGCACTCGCTGCAAAAGGAGTATATGTTTCTATAAAAACTTCTTCTGATCTAAGCAGTATTGAAGGTTCCAATGTAGTTGTTTTAACTGCTGGAGCCTCAAGAAAACCAGGAATGGAAAGAGAAGATTTAGGATCTCTTAATGCAGAAATCGTTGCAGATTATGCAAGAAAAATTGCAGAAATTGCCCCAGATTCAATAATACTTGTCATAACCAATCCTGTAGACGTTATGACTTATATAGCTTTAAAAGCATCAGGATTTAGCAAAAATAAAGTTTTTGGTCTTGGAAATCACTTAGATTCCTTGAGATTTAAAAATTACATGGCAAAACATTTCCATGTGCACGTAAGCGAAATTCATACAAGGATAATTGGCCAGCATGGTCCCCATATGGTTCCTCTTATAAGTTCAACATCTATTGGAGGTATTCCAATTGAATACTACTCTGCATGGGACTATTTCACAGGTTACAAACCTTTCGATATTAAAAAAACCATTGAAACTGTAAAAAATGCAGGTAACAATATAATCAGTAAAAAAGGCGCCACAGAATATGGGCCAGCATTCGCCATTTCTAACATTGTAACTACGATTTTAAATGATGAAAGGAAAATATTAACAGTCAGTGCATATCTTGAAGGAGAAATAGAGGGAATAGATGATGTTTGCCTTGGAGTACCAGTTAAACTTGGAATAGATGGTATAGAAGGAATATTGCCTATAAAAATGAGTGAATCAGAACGAGATAGCTTTATGGAAGCTTCAGAAGTGGTTAAAAAAGATACAAAAAGGATTATGGAAGATTTAAAATTACAGGATGAATAATAAATCTTATTTTTTAAAGTATTTATAAAAAAATAATGGAAAAATAAAAATTTTATTTTGTGATACTTTTATTTGTTTTGATGTTTTGTGGTATTTGTTGTAGTATTCGTTCTAGGTTCAGTACTGTTTCCAGTGCCGTTAGATATAGTACGGTTCTTTTTAACCTTTGAAGTGCTTGAACTACTTTTCGATGATGTGGTTAAATCAGAACTACTGGAATCAGAATTATTTGTTGAATTATTTGATAATGTAATATTGGGAATAACTTGAGAATCTTGAGATGCGAAAATGTACCCAACAACACCAAGCAAGATAACTATTATCAATACCAATCCAATGGTCAACTTTTGCATTATGTCTCACTCCTTGAATTTATAGATTTACAGCTGTGATTATGAGATATATTTTGAAGTATCAATCAGTTATATATTAATTTATTGGAATATGATTGAATGTCATTTCGAGTTTTTTAATAGACCCGCATCACAAAACTTTATATAAGTGTTCAATTATACCATTCATTAATACCTAAATTTTGAACATTGTATAAAAAAAATAAAAATATAATTCATCTTTTCAGAAATATGTCATTTCCGGAAAATAGTTTCCGGTAAATTTATATAACATTATTTTAAAATAGTATCAGCTTATACTAACTACAAAGAGTCTAACAAACAGAGGAAACAATTATGACTACAATTGGTATTTTAAATTTACAAGGAGATGTTTCTGAACATTTTGAAGCAATGCAAAAAGCCATAGAAGACATAGACAAAAATGTGGATGTTTTAAAAGTAAAAACAAGTGACGAAGTTTCAAAGTGTGATGGAATAATAATTTCAGGCGGAGAAAGCACGGTTATTGGAAACTTGATGGAAGAAACAGGTATTAAAAGGGCGATAGTAGACCATAATATACCTGTAATGGGAACGTGTGCCGGAATGGTTCTCCTTGCAAAAAAAACCGATTATGAACAACCTTTGCTTGGATTAATTGACATGGAAGTTAAAAGAAATGCATTTGGAAGACAAAAAGTTTCATTTGAAGATGATGTTGAAATTTTTGGCAAAAAATTCAAAGGCGTTTTTATAAGAGCACCCTACATTGAAAAAGTAGGAGAAAATGTAGATATACTCTCAAAATATAATGAAAGAATTGTTGCAGTAAAAAGTGGAAAACATATTGCCACAGCATTCCATCCAGAGCTTACAGGCGATACAACAATCCACGAGTACTTCATAAAGGAGGTATTAAATTGTGCGGAATAGCCGGAGTCGTATTTAAAGACAAAAAACTTCATCCTGTAGGGGAAATCATGACCAGGATGCTTGATGCCCTACAACACAGAGGACCCGATTCTGCAGGTTTTTCCATATACGGTGGCCTTGGTTTAGCAGAAAATGAATACCTGCTAAATATCGAGGTAAAAGAAAAACCAGGTCTTTTAGATAAAGTTAAAGAAACAGTAAACACAACCACACAGATCGAAAAAGAAGAAATAATCCCATCCGTGGAAAATTACAATATTTACAGATGTAAAATAGCCTTAAATTCATTTGAACAGCTTAAACCGTTAATCATGGACGTTGATAAGTTAGAAGATGTGATTGTACTTAATGGAAGTCATTCTTTCGAAATGATAAAAGATGTTGGATCTGTAAAAGAAATTGCAGATAGATATGATACTTATTCAAAAATGGGGACCCATGCAATAGGCCATACCAGGTTTTCCACCGAAAGTATAGTGGATCGTTATCATGCACATCCATTCCAGAGTTATATCACACCAGATATAACTGTGGTTCACAATGGTCAAATTACTAATTACTGGAAAATAAGGGATCCTTTAGAAAGAAAAGGGCATATATTCGAGACAAATAACGATACAGAATGTATAGTCCATTATATAGCTGATAAATTACATGAAGGTTACAAACTTGAGGAAGCCTTAGAACAATCAGTAAAAGATATGGATGGGCCATTTTCATACATAGTAGGGACACCAAACGGTGTTGGAATAGCAAAAGATCAGTTAGGGCTCAGACCAGGTGTTCTTGCTGAAAATGATGAAGTGTTCGCCATAGCCTCCGAGGAAGTTTCTCTTCGTGCAGCAATGGATACGCATGACATAGACCAAATATCACCAGGAGAAACAAGGGCATACACAATTTAACAGGTTTAGGTGATTTCATGAGTGAAATAGTAATTGATGCTAATTCAAAAGAACCAAGGGAAATAAATCGTGCCATTAAAAAAGCTGCCAAAGAATATGCTAAAATCATTATAAAAAATCCAAATGCTATGCATTACATGTTAGCCGGTCTTACAGATCAAGTTGAAGTTGTAATTGATGGCTCAGCCGGTTATTTCGCAGCCACCATGATAGATGGTGCTAAGGTACATATAACTGAAAATGCAGGATGGTTCCCAGCAGATAATATGACTGATGGAGAAGTCATAATAGATGGAGCAGCCGGAGACGGTGTTGGACAGGGAATATACGGCGGTACTATCGTTGTGCGAAGGAATGTAGGTTCCAGAACTGGAGAAATAATGAAAAATGGTACCATAATAATTGGTGGAAATTCTGGATTTATGAGCGGTCTTTTCATGATGGGAGGACGTATAATTGTGCTTGGAGATATTTCAGATGACGCTGGTGAATCCATAATAAGAGGAACCATATATGTCCTTGGAGATATAAAAAGCCTTGGTAAAAATGCCAAAATTGAAGAAATTAACGCTGAAGATAAAAAAGAACTTAAAGAACTCTTACCAGCTTATGGATTTGAACTAGACGAAGGAAAATACGATAAGTTCAGAAAAATAGTTCCAAAAAGTAAACGACCTTTCTATGGTAAAGATACAGAGGAAGGATAAGGGGGGAAATACTATTACTACTAAACAAAAAGTCGCAATGGTTGGAACACCATGCCAAATGGTTGCAGCAACTAAAATGGACAAACTCCTTAGTGAAGAATTCCCAGTAGATATTAAAATAGGGCTTTTCTGTATGGAGAACTTTTCTTATTCATATATGAGAGAAATGCTTAAAGAATACGATGCGGACATAAAAGACGTTACCGAATGCAGAATTGAAAAAGGATTCGCATGGTTCTTTTTAACAGAGGATAGGACCGTGAAAATTCCTTTAAGTAAAGCAAAAAAATGTGTTCGTAAAAACTGTACTGTATGTATGGATTTCACATCTGAACTTTCAGATGTATCCGTCGGTTCAGTAGGCTCTCCTGAAGGATGGTCCACAGTTATAATAAGGACTGAAAAAGGATTAAAACTCATAGAAGCTGCAGAAAAAAATAATTATATCCAAACAAAACCAATTAGCGACTCAGGGCTCAAAATAATGGAAAAACTTGCAAAAGAGAAAAAAAACGAAAGCAAGGATGAAATTAAAAAAAGAGAAGCTGTTGGAAGACCAGTATTATATAGAAGGGAAATATTTGAAGATGAATACGAAAATGAAGTTTCAAACTGTAGCTTCCCGGACTTAAAAGGAGATGTAGTAGACATAGGTGCGTGTGTCCTCTGTGGAGCATGTGTTTATGCATGTCCTGAAGAAGCCATTGCAATAAAAGACAGGAAACCTGAACTTGTAGGTACATGTGTTGAAGGATGCAATGCATGTTATGTCGCATGCCCCAGAACATATATTCCAGATGAAATATTAAGCAAAGAAGCTGATAGCAAACCATTTGGAAATTACATCAAAATATTATCTATAAAGGCACCTATGGTAAAAGGTCAAGACGGAGGAGTTGCAACAGCACTTTTAACCTACGCATTATCCAGCAATATGGTTGATAATGCCATGATTGTTGATAAAAGCAGTACTGAACCATGGAAACCTGAGGCAAAACTTACAGATAACATTGCAGAAGTTCTTAAAGCTTCAGGAACTAAATATTCAGCTTGCCCAATTTTTAAACCACTTAAAGAATCTAAAGCGGGAGGAAGTTAAATGCCATTCAAGGTAGAAAGAAACAGCGAACTTTGTAGAAGAAGTTTCGACAGACCGGGTTGCTGCTGGTACATGTGCGACAACCGAAATGAAGAACTCTGCAAAAACTGTTATTCATGTTTTAATAACTGTCCTCATGGAGTTTATGAGATAATTGACGATCAATCTTATCCTATAAATCATGAAAACTGTGTTGGATGCAGGATATGTGAAGAAATGTGTCCAAACAGTGCAATTGAAGTAATTGCAGTCCCCGAAGATAGAAGGAATGTATGGTCATTTGCAGACCTTGTAGAAATTAACAGAAAATCAACTGAAGGTTCATATAAAGTAAGGGGATGTGGAGCAACACGTGTTATTCCAACCTTTGATGACCTGGTAGTTGTACCTGCACAGGTTTCAAGACCTCCTATTGATAAATACAGGGAACCATGTAACACGAAAGTAACCCTCGGATCCAGGTATGCAGAAAATCCAATTGAACTCGACACTCCAATAATGATTGCTGCAATGTCATTTGGTGCATTAAGTAAAGAAGCAAAAATAGCACTTGCAATGGGTGCAACTCTTGCGGGTACTGCTACAAACACCGGTGAAGGTGGAATGCTTCCAGAAGAAAGAAAATATGCATCAAAACTCATAGCACAATACGCATCAGGGAGATTTGGTGTATCTGCAGATTACTTAAACAATTCAGAGGCAGTTGAAATTAAAATAGGTCAGGGTGCAAAATCTGGTATGGGCGGACACCTTTTAGGTGAAAAAGTAACAGCAGACGTTTCAATGATAAGGAAGATCCCGGTAGGAACTGACGCTTTAAGTCCAGCAAGACACATGGATATTGTAGGACCTGAAGATCTGAGCATGAAAATAGATCAGTTAAGGGAAATAACCGACTGGAAAGTACCTATAATTGTTAAATTCACTTCAGGTAGAGTTAGTGACGACGTTAAAATTGCAGCAAAAGCAGGTGCAGATATAATCGTTGTAGATGGTATGCAGGGAGGGACTGGTGCAGGACCAGAAGTGGTCACAGAGCATTCAGGTATTCCAACCATAGCAGCAATTGTAGAAGCTGATGAAGCCTTAAAACATGTGAACTTACGTAAAGAAGTTAGCCTTGTAGCTGGCGGAGGTATCAGAAGCGGTGCTGACGTTGCAAAAGCCATTGCTTTAGGTGCTGATGCAGTTTATATAGCAACATCTGCTTTAGTTTCACTTGGATGCAGAGTTTGCCAGACATGTTACACAGGAACATGTAGAAAAGGAATCGCAACCCAAAATCCTCAACTTAGAAGACGTTTAGATTACGTAGAAGGAGGTAAACAGGTTGCAAGATACATAGAAGCTATGACTGAAGAAGCTTGTATGTTGACCCAGCAGGCAGGAAACACTGACCTTCAGAAACTTGAAAAAGATGATTTAAGGGCATTAACTGTTGAATCATCACTTTTAACCGGTGTTAAAATGGCCGGATTAGAGGCTCCTGTTAAATATTAACAGGAAATTTTCTTTTTTCTATTTATAAATTATAATTAGCTACCTTTTTTAAATTTACCTAATTAACTTTTATCTACATGCATTTTGTAAATCCACCATAATATTGATTTACTCGTTTAACAGCTATTTTTAGGACGTCTGATCAAATATCACCACAAAAGTTATATATGATGCTGTAAAACTTTTAATATCGGAAATAGGTTTCCTACAACCCCCTTCCGTCGGAATACGGAAACATAATTCCGGTGATGAAAAGTATAATTTCAAATTTAATGCATTTTACAATTTAAAAATCAAGATAAAATAAATTGGAGGAAAAATTGTATGATTCTTGATAGTGGTGATACAGCATGGATGTTAATATCCACTGCACTTGTAATTCTAATGACAATTCCTGGTGTAGCTTTATTTTACGGGGGCTTAATTAGGAAAGAAAACGTTTTAAACACAATGTTACTCTCGTTTGTTACCTTTGCAATAGTAAGTATTCTATGGTTTGTTTACGGTTATGATCTAACATTTGGTGCTGATGTGTGGGGAACAATAGGCAGCATTACAAATCCCGTATTTAATGGAGTACTTGAATCAAAATCACTTGCAACACTGGCCCCTACTATACCAACAGGCCTTTACGCAATATTCCAGATGACATTTGCAGCAATTACAGTAGCACTTATATCCGGTGCTGTCGTTGAGAGAATGAAGTTTTCTGCATGGCTTGCATTTGTACCAGTATGGCTTACACTTGTTTATGTACCCGTAGCTCACTGGATGTGGGGAGGAGGATTCCTTGCTCAGATGGGTGCTCTTGACTTTGCAGGAGGTATAGTTGTGCATTTAACCAGCGGTATAGCTGCGCTTGCACTCGTACTTGTCCTCGGAGCAAGAAAAGATCTGAGATTACTTCCCCATCACTTAGGATATTCAGTAATGGGAGCAGGACTTCTCTGGTTTGGTTGGTTCGGATTTAACGCTGGATCAGCATTATCTGCAGGGAACTTAGCAGTTTCTGCCATGATTGTAACCAATACTTCTGCAGCAGTAGGTATGATTGCATGGATGCTTATGGATAAAATAAAAACAGGAAAACCTACTTTACTGGGCGCATTATCCGGTGCAATTGCTGGACTCGCATCCATAACACCGGCAGCAGGCTACGTAAATGTTACAGCGGCTATAATAATCGGTTTCTTTGCATCAATATTTGCATACAACGCAGTGTCATGGCTAAAACCACGCCTTGGCTACGACGATGCTTTAGATGTATTTGGTATCCATGGAATATGTGGTATTACCGGCGCACTCGCAATCGGTATATTTGCAAATCCTCTTATAAACAGCGCTACTACAGGCGGTATTCTCTTTGGAAATTTCCATTTAATGGGAGTCCAGCTTTTAGCCATTGTCATTGTTGCAATTTATTCATTTGTAGTAACCATTGTCATTGCAAAAATAATTGACAAAATCATTGGACTTAGAGTTAAAGATGAACATGAAATACAGGGTCTCGATGTCAACCTTCATGAGGAATCCGGTTACAGATTATCTTAGGCATATATAAATGGAAAAAACTTAAACAATAGATATATAGCAATATAGTTAGTAAATCATCAAAAATACTATATTTTGATGATTTGAACTCAAAATTATATAAATTCGTGATGGCATACTGAAACATAGTTTTTGTATCCATACTTATAGAATTTAAAGGATTCTTGGATGTGAAAAAGATGAAAAAGATAATCGCAGTTATTAGACCTGATAAACTTGAAGCTGTGAAAAATGCCCTTGAGAAGATTGGATGTCATGGGATGACAGTAAAAGATGTAAAAGGTCGTGGTCGACAGCTTGGTGTTACAGAAAACTATAGAGGCCGGGATTACAGAATTGACCTTCTTCCAAAGACTGAACTTGAGATAGTCACCCGGGAAGCTGATGTTGACGGGATAGTCCAGGCCATAATAGAAACAGCTAAGACTGGAGATATTGGAGACGGAAAAATATTCATATCCTCAGTTGAAGAAGTTATAAGGATCAGGACTGGAGAAACAGGAGAAAAAGCAATTTAATTTATTTAAATCTGAATTTAGGTTCCAAACCAGAGATGTGTTTGAGAATCTTATATTTTTATTTTTAAAGTCAATTATTTTTAATTATTCTAATGAAATTTAAAGGAAATTCCTTGTTTTAATATAGTAATCACTTAGTTTCTAGAAACATTTAAATATTTTAAAATTAAACATTAACCCGGAAGCATGTTGCCTTGTTCCGGCATAAGAGAAAAGGAAATAAAACAAGGCTTCAAGTTAAAGAATTTCAAATTAGAGAAAATCTAGTGATTTAAAAGTAGTTTGCGATAATATAATACAAATTATGGTTTATATATCGCAGGAATACAGCCCTTACAACTTAAGAATAAAAAATAAAATTAATCTATAATAAAAGTAGACAATTAGACCATATTTTTTGAGTCAAATAGGTTAATCAGTATTAAAAAAACGATGATTAATCATGACAGTCGAAACTTTTATATAAGATTAAATAGTAAGTTCTATTATCGGAAGCAGGATTCCGACATCCGAATGTAGACTTAACATAGGATGGGGGTGTGAAATTATAAATGCATATCTGGTGCAAAAGTTTGAACTTAGATTACAAAAAGGCTTTAAAATATAAAAAAACGATTATACACATTACATTTTTAAAAATACTCACAAATAAGATTTAGTATAAAAAAATAGCAATAATGGAGGAAAAAATATATGGTTCTTGATAGTGGTGATACAGCATGGATGCTTGTATCCACAGCTTTGGTAATGCTCATGACCGTTCCGGGTGTAGCGTTATTTTATGGTGGTATGGCCAAACGAGAAAACGTTTTAAATACCATATTTATGTCACTTATAGCTTTTGCAATTACAAGCGTAATATGGGTCCTATACGCATTCCCATTAGCGTTTAATACAAGTATAGATCCATGGGGATTGATTGGTGCCCCAGCAAATCTCTTATTCAGCGGAATAGGTGTAGATGATCTTGCAGCACTTGCACCAACCATACCTACAACAGTATATGCAGCGTTCCAGATGACTTTTGCTGCAATTACAGTAGCGCTTATATCTGGTGCCGTAGTCGGAAGAATGAAAGCATCATCATGGATAGTCTTTTCAGTAATCTGGGTCTCATTAATATATGTCCCAATTGCCCACTGGGTATGGGGTGGAGGATTCCTTGCTTCATTAGGTGCTCTTGACTTTGCAGGAGGTACAGTTGTACACATAGATTCAGGGGTTGCTGGTTTAGCTTTAGCACTTCTCCTTGGAAAAAGAAAAGATATCGCATTACTACCACATCACTTAGGTTACTCAGTAATTGGTGCAGCGCTTCTCTGGTTCGGTTGGTTTGGATTCAATGCAGGATCTGCATTAACAGCAGGGGGCCTAGCAGGATCTGCATTCCTTGTAACTAACACTGCTACTGCAGCAGCAATGATCTCATGGGTCGCGATAGACATAATAAAAACCGGAAAACCAACCATTCTCGGTGCTGTTTCTGGTGCCGTAGCTGGTTTAGTAGCTATAACTCCCGCAGCAGGTTTCGTAACTGTACAGGCTGCAATAGTTATCGGACTTGTAACTTCAGTATTCTCATACTTCGCAATATCCTGGTTAAAACCACGCCTTGGTTACGACGATGCTTTAGATGTATTTGGTGTACACGGTATCTCCGGTGCATGGGGAGCTATTGCAACAGGATTATTCGCAGCACCATTCATAAATTCATTAGGAACTGGTGTTTTCTACGGAAATCCAGGGCAGTTACTTACCCAAATAATAGCTGTAGTTGTAGTCGCAGCCTACTCATTCATAGGTACTCTAATAATTGGTAAATTAATAGACATGACCATTGGTCTAAGAGTAGATGAGAAAACAGAAATTGAAGGCCTTGATACCAACTTACACGAAGAATCTGGTTACAGGATATAAATAAAATGGATGTGATTAAATGAAAGAAATAATTGCAATAATAAGACCAGAAAAATTAGAAAACGTAAAATCGGCACTTGAATCAATCGAATGCCGAGGATTAACTGTTGTAGAAGTCAAAGGTCGTGGAAGACAACTTGGTGTTACAGAAAGCTACAGGGGTAGCGACTACAGAATAGATCTCTTGCCAAAAACAAGGCTTGAAATTATCGTAAAAGATGACGAAGTGGATGAAGTTGTCAATACTATAGTTAAAACAGCACAAACTGGAGATATTGGAGACGGAAAAATATTTATATCACCAGTTGAAGATGTTGTAAGAATTAGGACTGGAGAAAGAGGAGAAAAAGCCGTTTAAATATTTAAACGGCTTTAATCCTAATTTTTACCCCTCGCAAAAAAATCGAAGATTTTTGGCCCCAAACATTGTATGTTTGAGGGTTTTCAATTTTTTACATTTTTTTATTTATCTTACAAATAGACCATTGATTTTACAAACATGTGCCCCTATTTAATAAAAAGTAATTAATACAGTAAAAGGTAGCCAAATATTAGATTATAACCAAATCATTGGCGGAAATTCTATGTACGAAGAAATAATACCCAATTTGTACATGATTAAGACAGGTAAACCTAGTTGCACATCATATCTAATTTTAGGAACTAAATTGAATGTTTTGATTGATTCTGGAATAAATCAAAATTATGGAACCTTAAAAAAAGATTTAAAAGAAATAGGAATCAATATAAAGGATTTGAATTTCGTTATAAATACCCACGAACACGTAGATCATTTTGGAGCCAATCGATACCTGCAGAACAAAGTACCAATTATAACTCACCGCTACGCAGCTACCAAGATTATATCTGCAGACGATGAAGTGCTACTTTGCCGTGCTTATGGACATAATCCTAAAGGATATCACGTACATTTCTGGTTAGAAAACATGAATGTGATAGACATGGGCGATTGGTTTTTAAAAATATTTCATACTCCAGGGCATACTTCAGGATCTATATGTATCTACGAGCCCCGTAAAAAGGTATTAATATCTGGAGACACTGTATTTGCCAAAGGTACTATCTCAGATATATCCAGCTCAGGAAGTTATGGGGAATATATCAACTCGCTGGCCAGATTAAACACGATGAAAATCGATTTGTTATTACCTGGACATGGAGCTATATCCAAAAATGTAGAAAATGACATTAAAAAAGCTATAGATAATGCTAAAATGAAACATGAAGAATTTTTAAAGAAAAAACATGTCTAATAAAAATTATTTAAGATTATAGCCTAATTTTTAAGGTGGTTTATTATTTTATTTTGCTTTTATTTTTTTTATTTAAAATTTGTCTCATTTATATTACCATAAACTTGAAATAACATTTGATTTTAAGCTTTTCAAAATGTTTATATATCAAAACAAGCATATCTCTAACTACCGGAAGTATGTTTCCTTGATCCGGTGTGGAGGTGAATTTATGGAAGTTAAAAAAATTATAGTATTAGGAGATCCAAACTCAGGAAAAACCACTGCATTAGAATATATATGTGAAAATTTAACAAAAACTACCGCATTAGATTATGGAAAAGCATTGATCCACGGTAAAAAGGCTTATTTTTTCTGTTCTCCAGGAAATAAACGGTTTGCATTTATGCAGGATATAATATCAAAAAATTTAGATGGTGCCATCATATTCATAGACAATACTACCGGTATTACAAAAAATAACATGGAATTAATTCGTTTCATTGAAGAAAAAAGAGTTCCTTATGTTATATTTGCAAATAAGCATGATATAACTAACAAACCCTTAAATATAGACGTTAATGCGCCAATTATTCCAACAAGCGCTACAACTGGATATGGAATTAAAAATGGTCTGGAAAGATTATTTAAATTAATGAACAATGAGCGCACAAAATTAAGGCAACTTGCGGTTGCTGTATAATCCCATTTACAACTCAATAGAATTAATGATACCGGTGATTTTTATGTTAAAAATCTTGATTTTAGGGGCTTCAGGTTCTGGAAAAACAACCGCCTTGAAGCATATAAACAACAATGAAAATATATCAATTTTATCATTTGATTATGGAAAAGCAACCATTGGTGAAAATACCACTTATCTTTTCAGTTCTCCAGGGATAGAAGGATTCAGATTTATAAATGATATATTATCCCCTGATATTGATGGAGTTATAATATTTATAGATAGCACAACAGGCCCCACTGAAACTGATGAAAAAATAATCAATTTTATAAGCAGTAAACATATTCCCTACGTTATATTTACAAATAAACAGGATTTAAACAATTCCAATTTAAGAATGGATTTTGATGCACTCATTATCCCTACAATTGCAACAGAAGGAATTGGAATAAATGACGGCCTGAAAATGCTACTTAAATTAGTAAAAAATACTGTAAAACAGGATGCAACTAAAAAGGAATATAATAAAAGTAAAGTAACTCTCAAAAATGTAAAACCAAAAAGAGAATTCAAAGATATTATCCAAGATATTAAATCAGCACAAAAAAATTCGCAAAAACCAGATTTTAAAGAGATAGTTAAAAAAATTAAATCTTCGCGTAATGAAGATATTGAAAAACCAGAAATTTGCAAATTAAAATTAATAATGCACCCCATAGAACTGGATAATGTAAAAAAAGCATTAGAAGGATTTGGATTCTCTAATATAACCATAACTAAAGTTGGTTATCTTAATAATGAATCTATCAGCAAAGAAACATACAGGGCTAACAGATATAATATAAATATCCCTCAAAAAGTACAGCTTAGCATGATAATAAAACGAGAAGATGTTCAATATGTAATTCAAGCAGTAAAACCCATTAAAACAGAAGACATCGTCGATGATATATTTATATCACCTATAGAAAATGTAATAAGAATCAGAACTGAAGAAAGCGGTGAAGAAGCAATTGAATAATATTTAGATTAAAATTAAGAATTTAAAGTCACTACTGATTATTTTAACTAAATTTATTTAAATTAAAAAATGAGAAAGGTAAAAGTTTTACCATCCTCTTGATTGGAGCCTTTCTTCTTCTGGAATTTGACTTATTTCAAGACCAGGCATAGCTTTTCCAAGTCCCCTTGAAACTTTAGCTAATATTTCAGCATCTTCATAGTTGGCTGTTGCTTCAGTAACTGCTTTTGCAACTAATTCTGGATTTTCTGATTTGAATATTCCAGATCCAACGAAGACACCGTCTGCTCCAAGCTGCATCATGAGTGCAGCATCTGCAGGTGTTGCAACACCCCCAGCTGCAAAGTTTACAACAGGTAATTTTCCAAGTTCTGCTGTTTGTTTTACAAGTTCGTATGGAGCTTCAAGTTCCCTTGCAACTCCCCAGAGTTCTTCTTCGGTTTTATTCTGGATTTCTCTTATGGTTCCCTGTATCATTCTCATGTGCCTTACAGCTTCAACCACGTTTCCAGTACCTGCTTCACCTTTTGTCCTTATCATGGCTGCTCCTTCATCTATTCTTCGGAGTGCTTCGCCAAGGTTTCTTGCTCCGCAAACAAAAGGAATTGTAAAGTTCTTTTTATCAACATGGTATTTTTCATCGGCAGGTGTTAGAACTTCACTTTCGTCAATCATATCAACACCTAAAGATTCTAATATCTGTGCTTCAACAAAGTGGCCTATTCTAACTTTTGCCATAACTGGTATTGAAACTGCGTCCATTATTTCAATAACTTTTGAAGGATCTGCCATCCTGGCGACTCCGCCTGCAGCCCTTATATCTGCTGGAACTTTTTCAAGAGCCATTACTGCTACTGCACCTGCATTTTCTGCGATTTCAGCTTGTTCAGCGTTTACCACGTCCATTATGACTCCGCCTTTTGTCATTTTTGCAAATCCTTTCTTTAAAACTTCTGTTCCATGTAACATCAAATTCCTCCAAATGATTTTTGTTAAATTAAATTTTTTTCCTAAATGTCAGAGTTAAAAGCATCATATACTAAAAACATTATTTAGGTTAACATTATATAACAATAGTTATATTATAAATCTTTTTATAGATTATTTATTAATTTGATTTCAAATATTAAATAGTTTAATGAATCTGATTTAATATTAAAAATCGTGATAATCGATGCAGTTTAAAAATCAGAATGTATTAGTATATTTCACTTCTTAAAATGGAATTAACATTTTATTAAACTTTTTAAAGTTTTATTAGATCATTAAAGAAGCTTTATGGAATCTAAAATCAAAAAAATATTTCTTTTATATTTAAATCTAGTCTTAATTTAGATTAAATCTGAATTATACACTGTGAGATCAATGCAAAAAATATAGTGGAGATATTATATTCGCCTTCAGTACAATTTTAAGGTTCTATATCTTTAAATCGCACTGCACAGGTTTCTCCACCTTCACCCCAATGTTCCTTTGGAACCTCATATATAATTACACTCACAGCATCTGCTGGAACGTCCATATCAACAAAGACCTTTGTAATGTTTTTTATTAAATATTCTATTTTTTCCTGGCTAATTCCTTTCCACATATTCACCTGTACAACTGGCATTTAATTCACCTCATATTACTATTGGGTTAGGAGAAAATATTTTTTTTCAATTTAGTCAAGACAATTTCCAAATTCAATGCAGGAAATTTATTCAAAAAATGAAAATATATTGACATCAAAGTTTACTTCGTCATAGAACTGTTTAACGAAATAAAAACACATATTAAATCATCATTTCATATGATTTTCGATGCATCAAAAACTTCGTTTTTGACAGTTCGCAGAATCTAAAACCATCTTCACTCCCCCACTCGACTCCAATAATACGTTCATTCCAAAACACCTAATTTTAGAAAGATAAACATTTTTCATAATGTAAATAACTATAATTAGTATCTATAAATTGAGTAAATCAATTGAAAATAAAAGTTATTTCTACGAAATTAATGGTAAACTATTATTTAGAAAAAAATAATAATTAATTAAGGTGATTTATTATGAGTAAAAATAATAAAACCCATATAAATGAGTCTTTATCTCAATCAAGGGATAAATTTAGGGAACTATTTAGTAAATCACCTATAGGCACCCTTTTGTATGATAAAAATGGTCAATTGATCGAAGTTAACAAGTCTGCATTACAAATTACAGGTATTCCATCAATAGAAGCTTTTAAACGGATTAACCTATTTGATAATCTGCATATAAAGTTTAGGAAAGAAGAATTAATTAAGAATGGATATATTAAATTTCAGGCATCTTTTGATTTAGAGAAAGTTAAACACGCTGATTTTTATCATTCCATTAAAAAAGGCATTTTATTTCTTGATTATAATGTTTCTACTACTGATTCTGGGTTTTTATTACAAATCCAAGATATTACCGAACGTAAACAAATGGAAGAAGGTTTGAAAGCAGCATATGATTGTCTTGAAGAGCAGATTGAGGAGCGTACTGCGGAATTAAAAGGAGTTTATGAATCCTTACAAGAAAATGAGGAACGATTAAGTCTAGCGCAGAAGGCGGCAAATATTGGTATATTTGAGGAAAATTTTCAAACAGGCGCAATCTTCTGGACACCTGAATTAGAAGCCCTACATGGTTTACAACCCGGTGAATTCCCGAGAACAATGGATGCTTGGAAAAAATTTGTTCATCCAGATGACCCTCTAGAAGTTTTACAGGTTGTTGAGCATGCTTTTGAAACAGGTAAATCAGTAGAAGGTGAATGGCGAGTTATATGGCCAGATGGTAGTGTACATTGGTTGGCAGGACGTTGGCAAGTTTTCAAGGACGCTGAAGGTAATCCTTTAAAGATGATTAGTGCAAATATCGATGTCACCAAGCGAAAAGAAGCTGAAGAAGCTTTAAAGGAAAGTGAAGAAAGGTTTGATCTAGCAGTTAAAGCAGCTCAGGAAGGTATATGGGACTGGAATATGGAAACAGATAAAGTATGGCATTCTCATCGTTATAATGAAATGCTAGGTTATTCAGATGATGAAATGGGAAACCATGTAAGTGCTTGGTTACATTTACTTCACCCGGATGATAAAAAAAGGACACTTCAATTAGTAGATGCAGTTATGATTGGCGAACGAGACTATGAAATCGAGTTTAGACTCCGGCACAGAGATGGGCATTATCTTAATATTCTCTCCAGGGGTTTTCCTGTCAGGCGGGATTCAGATGGAAAGATAGTCAGGATTGTTGGTACGCATTTTGATCTTACAGAACTTAAAAAAACAGAAGAGAAATTACAAGAAACCGTACATGATTTAGAACGTTCCAATGAAGAATTAGATCAATTTGCATATGTTACATCCCATGACCTTCAAGAACCACTTAGAACAATTACCAGTTTTACACAGCTTTTAAAACGTCGTTATAAAGGTAATTTGGATAGTGATGCTGATGAGTTCATGGATTATATTGTGGATGCTACAAAACGGATGCAAAACCTAATTAAAGAATTATTGGAATACTCAAGAGTTATATCCAAAGGAGAAAAGTTTAAATTAGTTAGTACAAAAGGAATTGTTAAAGATATACTTTCAGACTATCAAGTTACCATTAAAGAGAATAATGGGGAAATAACTTGTGATGAATTACCTGAAGTGTACTCTGATAAGAGGTTATTAACCCAAGTATTCCAGAATCTTATAGGGAATGCAATTAAATACAGAAAACCAGAAGAGCCGCCCAAAATCCATATTTCTGCAAGAAAAGAAGATAATGAATACGTTTTCAGCATTTCAGATAATGGTATAGGAATAGAACCCCAATATTTCAACCGCATATTTATGATATTCCAGCGTTTACATACAATAGAAAAGTATGAAGGTACGGGTATAGGTCTTGCAATAGTTAAAAAGATTATTGATAGACTTCAGGGTAGGATATGGCTTGAATCGGAATTAGGTAAAGGTTCAACTTTTTATTTTACGATTCCAATCAACCTTGCAAAAACGTAGTTTTTGCATGCCCGGAAATCGAAGATTTCCGATGGCTTCGGAAAGCCGGCAAAAATCTAAGATTTTTGCAGCCTCAAAATTCCTTGAATTTTGAAGGGTTGATCATCCCATGTTTTTGATCAACCTTTTTTGAGCGGTTGAGTGTGAAGGTTCAACTTTTTATTTTACGATTCCAATTAAGGAAGAATAATTAATTATTTTTTTACCATTGTTGTCAATTGTTATATACAAATTATCCGCCCTAAATCTCACCATTCAAACTTCAAATAAAAAAAAGTAAAAAAAATATTTTTTAATTAAAAGCACAGATATTTTATTTTCCAGTTATAGATTCAGAGCCATTAGCTATAGATTCATCAGTTTTATCCATTATTACTACAATAACCAGCAGCATTACAGCAATGATTGAAACTACTGTTCCAAACATGAATAAATTACTAAATGCATGGCTGTATGTAATTGTTCCACTTAATGCGGCTCCCAAGAAGAAAGAACCTGCTATTGGCCCAATAGTACCTCCAACCCCTTTAAATGTATTTAATACACCTACACCAGTTCCTTCTTCATTTCTAGGTATGAAAGACATCATAAGTACCTGAAAAGCACTGGTAGTAAAACCCATTCCTATTCCAATTAATATTAGGGCAACTGAAAGGCTAATTGAATCTGTAACATAGTAAGCCAGCCCCAAAAGCCCCGCACTCAAAACAGGTGATCCGAGTAACAGCATACGTTTAGCACCAAACTTATCTAAAAGTACTCCACCTAATATCGCAGTTATAAGTACTGTTATTGAAAGGGGAGTCAATAGAAGACCACTATTCTGTACATTTGTATTCAATACCAGTTGGGCAAATGTTGGTACATATGTAAATGCTGTGAACGTAGCAA
>JAEZKE010000010.1 GCA_023436175.1 Methanobacteriota archaeon | reverse complement strand
AGCCATGACTTCCACCAAGTTTAAATTGATAATTGTTCTATAGTTATCTTATATTTTTATAGACTCATATAAATAATCAAGGTGAAATAATGAAAAAAGTTGTTCTCGCATTCAGTGGAGGTCTAGATACATCAGTGTGCATCAAGTTACTTGAAGAAAAATATGGCATGGAAGTCATAACAGCATGCGTAGATGTAGGACAGCCCGAAGAAGAAATAGAAAGACCAGCATCAGCTGCAGACAAAATAGGTGTTTCAAAACATTATACTATAGATGCAAAAGACGAATTTGCAGAAGATTTTATATTCAAAGCAATTAAAGTTAATGCATTATATGAAGGATATCCATTAAGTACAGCACTTGCAAGGCCGTTAATAGCAATGAAAATTGTACAGCTTGCTCAAAAAGAAGGTGCAGATGTAATAGCTCATGGATGTACAGGTAAAGGTAACGACCAGTTTAGATTTGAAGCTATGATAAGATCAAAATCTAATGTAGATATAATAGCTCCAATAAGAGATTTAAACCTTACAAGGACTGAAGAAGTAAAATATGCAAAAGATCATGGTATTCCTCTTGCTTCTGATAAGCTCTACAGTATCGATGAAAACATATGGGGAAGGTCCATAGAAGGGGATATCCTCGAAGATCCGATGGTTGAAACACCAGAAGAAGCATTCAGCTGGACAAATTCAACTGAAGACGCGCCAGATGAGGCACAGATCCTGGAAATTAAATTTGAGAAAGGAGTTCCTGTAGCTTTAGATAATGAAAAAATGGGGCCTTTAGATATAATTGGAAAGTGCAATGAAATTGCAGGTAAGCATGGTATTGGTAGAATTGATATTATTGAAGACAGAATAATAGGGCTCAAATCAAGGGAAAATTATGAAGTACCTGGAGCAATTTTACTTATTACTGCTCACAAAGCATTAGAACAGCTCACACTTACAAGAAGCGAGCTTAAATTTACTGCATACATTTCAGAAATGTATTCTGAGCTTGTATATGATGGACTGTGGCACGACCCTCTAAGGGAAGACTTGGACAGTGCAGTTGATAACATGCAGAGAAGGGTAACTGGAACCGTAAGAGTGAAACTCCACAAAGGAAATCTAAGGATACTTGGAAGAGAATCTCCTTACAGTATTTACAGAGAAGAGGCAGTTTCCTTTGAAGATAAAGGTATAGATCAGCGTGAAATGACTGGAATGGTCAAAAATTACGGTATGCAGGCTGCAACCTACAATAAAGTATGTAAAAAGGACTGAAGGGTCCTTAAATTTTTTATTTTAACACTTGAAAAATCCTCAAAGTTCCTTAATCAGGTATATAATTTTTATTTAATTAACTTTCTTTTCCTTAAAAGCAAAAATAAAATCTGCAAAAACTTTATTAAGTTCTTTAAACAATATAAAGACGTGATAAAATGTCTATAGAACTTATAGTCCTCGGAATCATAATACTAATTGTTGCATTTGCAGCACTTGGAATTCTGTTTAAAATCGCAGGATTACTGCTTAAAATACTGGTCCATATAATACTTGGATGGATTGCCCTATTTTTAGTTAATCTGCTTCCTTTTGTCCATATCCCTATTAATATATTGACAGTTCTTGTTGCAGGGTTTGGAGGAATATGGGGGGTGTTGATTTTAATACTTGCACAGATATTAGGGTTCTTTTAACTAAATTATCTTTTTTTAATCATTTTTGGGAATTAAAGCTGAATTTAATAAATATTTTAAATTTTAATTAAATTAAAAAATAGAAGTTGATTTTGTATTATCAATGCAATTACAATCTTATTTGCACTTAATTACATCTATCTAAATGCATCGTCGATGTATTTCATCATGTCAGTTGCAGTAAAGTGATATTCATATTTTACTGAGGCCATGTCTCCAGCTCTTCCGTTTATGTAAGCTCCAAGGCACGCTGCTTCGAACCCATCATGCCCTTTGGCCAGTAATCCTCCAGTGAGACCTGCAAGGCAATCTCCAGTTCCCCCAACTGTCATTCCAGGATTTCCAGTTTTATTCAACCGTGTTTTGGTGCCGTTTGAAATAATATCCAGAGCTCCCTTTAGGAGAACCACACATTTATTTTCATTTGAAGTCTTTGAGATAATTTCCATTTTATCTTTAAGTTCTTTTGGGACATTTAAACCAAAAAGAGCTTTAAATTCTGCAGAATGAGGGGTAACTACTATCTCACCTTCTATCTCGTTAAGTACATCATTATATAATAATTTTAAACCATCTGCATCTATTACCATTGGTTTTTTAATTTCCCCTACTATTTCATTTAAAGCAGTAGCGGTTTCTGCATCCCGACCCATGCCGCAGCCGATTACAACAGAATCTACATTTTTTGAAAGTTCTACTATTTTGTCCACATCTTCTTCAGCGATAATCTCTTCAGAAAGTGTATGAACGATAAAATCTGGAGAATATGATCTAATTGGGAGAGCTACACTTTGAGGGCACGCCACATGGACTAAATCTACTCCAGATTTGAATGCTGCATGAGCTGCAAGTGTTGGGGCGCCTGAATAATCTCGGCTGCCACCTACAACAAGAACTCTTCCGTTATTGCCTTTGTGAGAAGTAATGTCTCTTTTTTTAAGCCTTAAAAGGTCACCTTTACCTAAAAATATTTCAGCTTCTTTTGGAATGCCTATATCATACAGGATAACATTTCCAACATATCTAACAGCAGCTTTTTTAAGTCCATCTTTTATTTCATGAAATGTAAGCGTGAAATCAGCTTCTACAGCTTTATCTTGTACGTTTCCTGTCAGGGGATCTAATCCACTTGGTACATCAACTGCAATTTTGATACCTTCGGATTTGTTTATTATGTCAATTGCACTTGAAATTGGTTCTCTAAGCTCGCCTTTAACTCCAGTTCCAAGCAGCGCATCAACTATAACTGGGGCAGTAACTTTTTTAAGTGATGATGAGTCCTCAATTATTTTTACTTTAAGGGAATTTAAGCCGGAATTTATATTCTGGATTGCAGTCCAGTTTTGAAGAGTTTCACCGGATTTAATTCTGTCAGAACGGCCTATAAAAAATAGTTCTACATTATAACCGTTGTTTAGTAAATGTCGCGCAGCAACAAATCCGTCACCCCCATTACCTCCAGTACCTGCAAATATCACGATTTTACATGGATCTAAAACATCAATTATGTGATCAGCTACGGATTTACCTGCATTTTCCATAAGTGCAGACTTAGGAATGCCCAATTCTTCGGCATTACTATCAATGGCCATTATATCCTTTGGAGTCATATTATCACAGCTCGTATAATTTATTAAAGGTTTAATCAAATATCGCTATTTATATAATCTATAAAACAAATTATTTAATTATAACCTTAGTTTAGTTTATAGTGAATTACCAAATAATTTAGATTTATTAATCTAAAAAAATGTATTTATATGCTTTAAACCTCTAAAATCTTTGATTTTAGGGTTCAGGAAAACCGTAGGTCTTCAAAATCTATGATTTTGAGACCTCGAAAACAAAGTTTTCGAAGGTTTTCCTTCAACATCCAAAAAATCGTAGCTTGCAAAAATCTTTGATTTTTGCGCCATCGAAACCAAAGATTTCGTGGCCCCGAGACAAAGCTTGCGAAACTCTGTTTCGCGCTCCGAAATCGAAGATTTCAAGAGTCTCGAGAGCTCCAAAAATTCGAAGAATTTTTAGAAAAATGCACAGCATTTTTCTAACCTTTGGAAATCAAAGATTTCCAATGCTCAAACGCAAAGCGTTTGACAGTCCCCAAAAATCTGTCAAATCTTTGATTTGACGCACCGAAAATCGTAGA
>JAEZKE010000143.1 GCA_023436175.1 Methanobacteriota archaeon | reverse complement strand
TTGATAATGTTGTAGTTGGTGAGGTCAGGTTTAAAACACCCTTTGAAACCAAGCGAAAACGAATATATGGAACCACAAATGGCTACATCATTACAGAACTTTCAGGATCAGATATTAAAAAGGTTGAAAATGGAGCCAGTTCTATAGTTGTATTTGGAAATAAAGTAACAAAACAGATGGCAAATGAGATCCTTAAAAAGCAATGGAAATCTAAAGCAAGTTTAGAAAATGTGGAATCCGTTTTTAAAAGGGTAATGGATGAAATATCAAGTAAAACACCATCTGTAAGCAAAGAATATGATATAATTACCAAACACAGCGGTCTTGATAAAAAAGAAGCTCAAAAACATTTAAGGGAAGTCTTGGTTAAAGATGTGAAAGATCTTCAAAAATGGAGAGAAGGTTTAAGAAAACAACTTGATACTAATGCTAAATCTATTAAAATGGCATCAAAGATAGTTACTGAAGGTGAAATAGGTAAAGTCAAAAGTATAAGTGGTGATAAAATAGGAATACTTTTAGATAAGGGAATCCAGGCTTTAGATATGGAATGGAATGTTGTTGCAGGACCGGGGAACCTGATTGAAATGAACACTGATGATCCTTCCAGTGTCAAAATAGGTGATGTTATAGTAATCGAAAATGAAAATCTCTGCATCAGGCGGACAAAATGCCCCCTTACATGTGAGGTTATTCTGTGTAAAAGCTGATAAAATATTAGGTATGAACTGCATAATTGAAATAATCTGCAAAGTCTAAGACTATAGCAATTAAATGAATTAATTTAAATAAAGTTGAAGGTGAATAAATGGAACTAACTGTTTTAGGAAGTGGTGGCGGACGCTTTCGCCACCATTACACAGCGTAGGATGACTGGTGGGCTTAGAATAGATAATATTGATGGGAAAAATATCCATATCGATCCTGGACCTGGTGCATTAGTTAGAACATACCAGTTTGGATTGAATCCACTTAAATTAGATGCCGTCTTAGTTTCGCATTCCCACACTGATCATTACACTGATGCAGAAGTCCTTATAGAGGCAATGACTAAAGGAATGACTCGAAAAAAAGGCACAATAATTGGAAGTAAAAGTGTAATTGAAGGATATAAGCAGTGGGGTCCATGCATCTCCAAGTATCATTTAAGTAAACCTAATGTTTCGATTTTAGGGGCAAATGAAACAACAAAGTTAGGTAAAATTAAAATAAAGGGAACAAGGACAGTTCATGGAGATCCAACTGCGGTAGGATTTAATTTGAAGATAAAAAATTTTAGGGTGTCCTATACTGCAGACACTGAATATTTTGAAGATCTTCATAAGTATCACAGCGAGGCAGATGTTTTAATGGCAAGTGTTATACGGCCTAAAAATGAGAAGATACGTGGACATATGTCTACACATGATTTTGCAAAACTTGTTGAAGAAGTTTCGCCTAAACTTGCCATAATGACACATCTTGGTATGAAAATGCTGATAAATGATGCTAAAAGGGAAGCAGATGCAGTTAAAGAACAAACAGGGATAAATACTGTTGCGGCTTATGACGGTATGAAAATTGACCTTGATCAGTTCATGCCGAAACAGGAAACTTTGGATAGTTTTAGATGATTTATAGATTTTTTATTTAATTAAATTCTGTTTTTAAAAAAGGGGGCTTGTTTGGTTTAAAATATTTTTATTTTGGAATTTCTGTTTTTTCCATACCTATTAAATCTGATGGGCTGACAAAGAATAAAGCTATTCCATCAATTATTAACCAGATTCCAATTAATAAAGCCAGGTAGTAAGGGTTCCACGCATATGCACCCAATATAATGTACAATATACCTAATATAACTCCCATACCTCCGGCTCCTTTACCTGCAACTCCTTCTTTAGCAAATAATGACATTATACCTGAAATTATCAGGAAGAAACCCGCAAAGTAGAGCCAGAAACTAGCTAATGCACTGAATGCAAGTACATGTCCGAATAAACCTATTCCACAAACTACTGCTATAAGTCCCAGTAGTAAGTAAGCTATGCTCGCTCCTTTACTTGCTCCCCATGTTCCGAAACTCTGTACTAATAACCAAATCCCTAAAAACATGATAGCTAATCCCGCTAGAACACTTGCTGTAAAAACACTTAATAATGGGAAAGCAATGACTAAAATACCTAAAATTACAGCTAAAATACCTAATAATACGTTGTTTCCTTCAGCCATATAAGTACCCCCTTGTTTTTCAAACAAGCCCTAATATATCTTTATGCTAATAAATATAAATAAGTATTGATTTAATAATTTATAGTTTAGGATTTAAATGAAATTTATAGATAAATGAGATTAAAAATAGTTTTTATTTTAAAATAATTGTGTATATAATATTTATACTTAAGTAAGTGGATAAAATAGGATTAAAATCTGAAGAAAGTGATTTTATCATTTTTCAGTTATTTATTAATTTTTCTTAAATTACCATCTTCAAGAGAAAATAATTCATCGCAATATCTACTTAAATCAGTATTGTTAGATACTATTAAGATTGTATATTTGTTCTTCATTTTTCTGATTAAATTCATTATCCTTTCCGTATCTTTTTTGTTTAATTCTCCAGTTAGTTCATCAGCTATGATTAAAAGAGGATCATTAATCATTGCCCTTGCAAAAGCCGCTCGTTGCTGCTTTTCTATTGAAATTTCATTTGGGAACTTATCAATTTCCTTTAAACCCACCGTATTAAGGATTTTTGATGCATTATTTATATCCTTTGAGATCATAGGGAGCATTGTATTTTCTAAAATATTTAAATATGGAAATAGATTTGCCCGTTGATAAACGATTCCAATTTTATTTCTCCTTATTTTGCTTCTTTCTGATTTAGATAGATTAGATATATTTTGGCCATTTATTCTAATTTTACCATTTGTAGGAATATCTAACAAGCCTGCAAGGTTTAAAAGAGTTGTTTTTCCAGATCCAGAAGGGCCTAAAATTAGGCTTAATGAGTTTTTCTTGAGTTCTATATTTATTCCTTTTAACGCAGTTGATTTGGTCTTGTCATCTTCATAAGTTTTCCAAACTTCTTGAAACTCTAAAATGGTATTATTCATATCTTAAAGCTCCCACTACATCCTGTTTAGTGTAATAAAATACAGTATACACTGCCAGTAACATGCTAAGGCCGGCTGTAAGAAGTGCCGCTGAAATAGGTAGCCACCACGGTATTAAAATAGAGAGCTGGATGACTTTGATTACACTTGATAAAATGATTATGCCAAAAATTCCGACTATAATGCCTATTAAAGCCCCGATAAATCCCAGTAAGCCCGCCTCTAATAGATGGCTTAAAATTATCTGGCGTTCTGTAAAACCTAATGATTTTAAAATACCAATTTCTCTTTTTCTTTCAAGTAAGTTGACAGTCATAGCATTGGTTATTCCATAAACACCAATTAAAAATACTATGCTGGCCATTAAATCGAAAAAGTGTATAATGTTTCTTAAAATAGTTTCAATAAGACCTAAAAATTGGGAATCACTTAGATTTATGCCTAATTTTGAATTAATGAAATTATTTAATGTATTTAGAATGGTGCTGCCGTTATTATCACTCGATTGATTTAAAATTGAACTTTCGGCAGCTGCCTGATTTTGGCCAAGAAATGTGCTGATTCCCAGTCCTGAGCTAACTAAAACCAGAAATATGATCACACCAAAAGCTATTCTTAAAACAGTGGAAGCATTCCTAAACCAGTTTCTGCGTAAATTTTTATATGAAAGACTATAAATGCTTGTATTCATCTAAATATTATTTATTAAAAGTAATAAAAATAATTTGCGATTTATTAGATGTAAAAGTAGTTAAGCATAAGAATATAACTCTGTTTTTTTATTTTGGTATTTTTTATATGTTGTAATTGAAATAATTATACTTATTATAAGAATAGATAGCTTATATTTCATTAATTAAGTTTTGGAGAACTAAAATTTATTTTAAATTACAGAGTGTTGTTTTAATTTTATTATAAAAATAAAAAAATGATTTTATAATTATTAAATTGAATTGAATGCATAATAATTTATTTAAACAATTAAAAACAAATATTACATTAAGATTATGGAATTTAGTTATAAACAGATAGAGGTAGGTATATGCAGACAAAAACGAGTGGATTAATCTTAATAATACTTGGTTTAATTGTAATTGCTTTTCCTCTTTTAGGAATAATCCCATTTAGTTTACTTCTTGGGTTTTCTGTACTATTTTTGGGTATAGGGCTCTTAGTAGCAGGTCTAATTGGGATACGTGCAAGTACAGCAATGGGTATTGTAGAATTAATACTTGGAATTATAGCTATTATTTTGGGTATAGGTATTATTATAAATCCGGGATTGTTTAGCTTCTTGGTAGCGCTGATGATTTATGTGGCAGGTATATTCCTGATAATTGTTGGTATAATGGCATTTTTCGCTAAAGTTGGAAACAAATGGATTGGTTTTGTACCTATAATTTTAGGTTTAATCTACATTATAATAGGATCAATAGTAGCAAATCCTTTTTATTTAGGTGCGTTAATTGGTTTGTGGCTTTTAATTACAGGAATATTTATGTTATTCCAGGATTAGCTACATCTTCCTTTTTATTTTTTGAATTTAAAATTAGTGAATGAACTTATAAATAAAACATTTTATTCATTTTTTTGAGATTTTAGTTCTTTTAATTCTTTTTCTATTTTATTTAATTTATTTAAAATCATTTCCATGGATTTAATTTCTTTTTCAGTTTCTTTTTTTCTCTCTTCTCTTAACTGTTCTATAAGAGAAGTGGCAATAGCTGCAGTGACCCAGCCGGTGTATCCGACACCAACAATTATCGCTATTACAGAAATTAATTTGCCTATTCCTGTATATGGAACTATATTTCCATAACCAACCGTGCTCATGGTAACTATCATGAAATAAGCTGAATCATCAAGGGTAGCAGCTTGAGGGTTCACTGGAGATTCTACCCAGAAAAAAAGCAGAGATCCAAAGACAAAGGTACCAATAAGGATAAACGTGGCATAATCTAATCTTGTTTTTTTGGTAAATTTCAGTATGCTCTTTATTTTCATTGCATATTTAAAAAGAGCGTAAATTCTAATTAAAAACAGTATTACAACTATAAAACGCATATTTGGGGAAATTAGAAATATGAGATATGCAATTGGAACCATAGCAAAGATATCAAACCAGTTTTTTCTTAGATACTGCTTTTTATCATTTTGTTTTTGTATCCAGATTATTGATTGAAATGTTATAAGTAGGGATACAATGATATCAAACTTTATTAGATTTATTATAACAGGTTTTAAACTTAAAGTAAAATCTAAAGTCAAAAAAATTAGGATTAAGATATCTATAATGATAGAAACGAATATTAAGGCGTTGAAGATTAGTTTGAAATTTCGCTGCATGTGATCATCCTATCTTACTTCCTATTAAAATTATATCTAAAATTATTTAAAGATTCGCTATTAACGAGTTTAAATATTTTCAAAGTATTAAAATCAGGACGTTAATCTGATAGCTGCTCTAATCAGAAAATTATTTAAAATTATAGTAATTATTCATGTTATTTTTATCTTTACAATCGCACAAATGTTATGTAATTCTTGTAAATATTTTAGGCGATAATTTGAAATTGCTGCTATTATCTAACTGTATTTCAGGTATAAAAGTGGATTTAATCTATTTTCTTTTAAAAAAAATAAATAAAATTAGGAATTGTAGTTTATAGATATAGTTCCTTGATTGGAAGTAGTGCTTTGATTGATAACAACATTCCCACCTTTAAGCAGTTGTACCGTTATGGTCCCGCTATTTTTACCAGTTTTCTGTAAATTAACTGAAACATTACCTGGATCTTGGCCTAAATTATATGTAGCGCTTCCAGTACCATTTATAGTTTGAGTTCCGCTTTTATATGATAATGTTCCGTTCCATGAACCATCTGAATTAATTTGGAGTGTTACATCTTGATTGTTTTGCATGCTTGAATTATTTTGTGCACTTGAATTGTTTCCAGTTGAATTGTTTCCGGTTGTATTATTATTGCTTGTACATCCTGATGCAAAGGTTACTAAAATCAAAATAGCAATTAAACCAATTGCAATTTTTTTCATTTTAATATCCTCCCTTTTAAATAGAATAACTGAAAAAGCATGTTTTTCAGTTATTTATTTGCTTTTGCTAAAAAATATTTTAAACAGATTTTTAGTAATAATACATTATTTTTAAATCATAAGTATTCATCGATTTAAATTCTTAAAGGAAAATTGGGAAAATGCAAAGATTTAATGACAATCAGCTACTTACTAATGATTAATAAGAACTAGTTAAGTATTTACGTTTCATATAGGGGTAAGATTAAAATGTTATCTAAAAAGCATGATTTAAAGAGGATGGATAAGGCTGAAAAAGAACATAGGACTGATACAAGCACTTATGGTAGCCGATATTTTTGTGAAAGTGTACCTAAATTCAAAATGCCTGAAGAGGGCATGCCAGCAAGGGCAGCTTATCAAATAATCCATGATGAGTTGAATCTGGATGGAAATCCCTCTTTAAATCTGGCAAGCTTTGTGACCACCTGGATGGAGCCTGAAGCTGACAGGTTGATACAGGAAAGCATAGCTAAAAACTATGTAGACAACGATGAATATCCTCAAACGGAAAAAATACAGGATAGGTGTGTTAATATGTTAGCACGTCTATTTAATGCTCCTCCTGGTTCTAAGTCTATAGGAACAAGTGCCATTGGATCATCTGAAGCGATTATGCTTGGACTTTTAGCTCATAAATGGACCTGGAAAAAACGCCGGCAGGCTGAAGGTAAACCCTTTGATAAACCTAATATTGTAATGGGGGCAGATGTGCATACTGTATGGGAGAAGTTTGCACGCTACTTCGATGTGGAACTGAAGTTGATACCTTTAAAAAGGAACCTTTATACTATAACTGCAGAAGATGTAGCTGAGAATGTTGACGAAAACACCATAGCTGTGGGTGCAGTTATAGGAACTACATTTACTGGACAAATGGATCCTATAAAAGAAATAAACGATTCCTTACTGGATATTAAAAAAAATAAAGGTTATGATATACCAATTCATGTTGATGGGGCAAGTGGAGGGTTTATAGCTCCATTTGTATATCCTGATCTTGAATGGGATTTCAGGCTGGAACAGGTCAGATCTATTAACGTGTCTGGACATAAATATGGGCTGGTTTATCCAGGTATCGGGTGGCTGATTTTTAAGGACAAAACAGACCTGCCTGAAGAGCTAATTTTTAATATAAATTATCTTGGAGGTTCAATGCCTAATTATTCTTTGAACTTTTCTAAAGGCAGCAGTACTATAATCGCCCAGTATTATAACTTCATAAGGCTAGGAAAATGTGGTTATGGGGAAATTATAGAAAATATGATTAAAAATGCCAGACATTTATCTGAAAAGCTAGAGGAATCAGGTAAATTTGAAGTGATTAACAATGATGTAATGTTCCCGCTGGTTACTGCGAAATTAAAAAATACTGATTTTGATGTATTCCAGCTATCCGAAAAACTGCGGGAAAAAGGGTGGATAGTGCCTGCATATACTCTTCCTGAAAATGCAGAGGATATTACAGTGATAAGAATGGTTATTAAAGAGAGTTTTGGGCGAGATATGGTAGATATGCTCTTTAATGATTTAATGGAAACCTATGATCGGTTAGATCAATTGGCCATTAAAAAAGAAGAAGTTAATGAAAGGGAAAATCCATCTTTATTATATTAACTATGCTGTCAGCTGATTTACAGCATATTTTTTCTTTTAATTAATGTTTTTAATTTGATTTTGAGCTACTACTTGCTGATCTTTAATTATTTCATGGACGCGTTCCGGTAATAGAAGTATAGCTGCAATCAAGAAACATACAGCACCTGCAAAGGTGCCTATATTAACTAAGAACACATTTAAAGGTAAACCAGTATCAGGTAAAACAAATGCACCAACTGCAGAAATTGCAAAGAAAATCGAACCTAACATATTTAGTCCAGCTACATTCCAGGAAAAACTGCGGGGATGCCATGACCATAATGCATGGCTGACTTCCATCCAGGCCAGTAAACCTGCAATAAGAAAACAAATCGATCCGTAAGCATCTGGAATCCATACTAAATTAGTTAACTGACTGATTGATAAGTCGCTGTGCAGGGCATTGAATGTATTTAGATTAAAGAATAATGTTCCAATAAACTGCACTGCTGCAGCCCACCAGCCGATACGTCTCGGTGTCCAGGCAATAAAACGAAATTTTTCTTTTTTGTTTAGGGGATTATGGGGAGTGTTTGTCGCTTCTAGATACTGTAGAAAAGCTGCAGTAGTGAAAAATATGGAACCGGCAAAAAATGTTAAACCGTCGTAGGTATTACCAACAGTCATTAAGTAGGATGGCAATGTCCCAATTGCAAAACAGCTAGCTCCAATTGAAAATAGAATTCCGATCCACCACCCAATAGCACCCGGTGCCCACCATGTTGATCCTCTACTTTTATCAAGTTGGAAGTGGTGTTTACGCTGATGGCGAGAAATCCATGGTACTGGTTCACCTTCAGCATTTTTTAACACGGCTTTTGTTACAAAAGGTCCAGGTCCTTTAGCTTTTAAACATGACCATTCTTCTGGCAGATTAACGGGAAGTACATCACATTTGTTCTTGTTATTAGTTCCATTTTTATTTGTTTTCATTGATAGTGCCTACCACTGATCCTTAGGTTTTTTAAGTTTAATGGTGTCGTTTAACTTTTCTTATTCACTATTACATTTATTAAAGTATTGCATGATAAGAAGATTATCCTTTATACTCTTACAGGCAACTAATTCAATTTTATATTAAACAGAGGTGATCTGCTTTAAAATATTTACTCTAAGTTTTTGAAAAAAAGTTTAATTTAGATGGGTTACAGCTGAAGAACATATGCTTGTCTTTTGAAATTTATTATATCTTCATTACATACTTTGATATTTAATAAAATGGGCTAAAAATGAAAAGAATCATGTTTGCGCATAATTCCAAAGAATTCAAAGGATGGAATAGAATGTCTGGTAATATATCAAGGATGGTTACAATTTTACTTTATTTCTATTAAACTCTTTTTAGTCTATTCCACATCTTGGTAATAGGGCCATTTTAAACCAGAACTCTTCAAAAATGCCTATAAATCTTTCAAACTCGTCAAAATCAGTAGGTTTAGGTAAATAGGCATTTGCATAATTTTTATAAGATTCACAAATATCATCTTCATTTTTAGAGGTTGTCAAGATAATTATCGGTATTAATCTTAATTTCTCATCTTTTTTAATCTCTTTAAGCACTGCTCGACCGTCTTTTAAGGGTAAATTTAAATCTAATAAAATTAAGTGAGGTGTTTTACTGTCTTTGTACTTACCTTTTTTGAATAAATAATCCGTAGCTTCTACACCATTTTTGACTACGTTAATATTATGTTTGACATCGAAATCATCAAATACTTCAGTTATAAGGCGGGCATCTGCAGGATTATCTTCTACCACAAGTACTTCAGTAACATCCATAGATTCCAAAGAAATCACCATTAATAATATTTGTTGCATCAATTATTAACTTTTGTACGATATTTATATTTTATTTAAAAATTACTTTTAAATATTTACTTCAATTACTGTCCTTTTGTCCCGTAGTTGCATTAGATCTATTTGTAAAAAATAATTTATACTTGTGAAATTAAGCATTAAAAATAGTAGAGACTAAATATTAATTTAAAAAGTTAGTTTAGATAAGTTTAACTATTAGTTCTTCTTTTTGGTATAAAAATACTGGTGATAAACCCTAAAATCAAAATTAGTGTTAAATCATTGAAAGTTTGTTTCATTGAATAACTGATGGTGGACTCAACAATCTGCGTGGCCTGCGGTACTAATTCTGAAGGTATTTGAGGTGTAGTTGTTTGCATTTTTTCCACGTAGTTAAAGAGACTGTCGTGTATTTGTTCTGTGGTCATGTTTCCAGCTATATTTGATGATTCTATTCCAGTTGTAAGTCCTGTAAATATCCCAAGTAAAAGTAGAACTCCAATTAAAGCTGTTCCTACAGAATAACCTAAATTTTTAAAGGCATTTAAAAAACCAGCGGCATCAGTTTCCTGATCATCTCTTACAGCCGACATGGTTAAATTAGTTAATTGTGAAAGTAAAAGACCTATTCCAATACCGAATACAACAGTCCCAGGTACAATATCAATTATTTGAGTATTTATATTAAATACCCCGCCCAATATGAATGTTCCTGCTGCAGAAATGATAAATCCTATCATTAAGATGTATTTAGATTCTAAAATTGATGATAATTTTGCACCAAGCAGTGAAAATACTAAGATGGTAATTGATGCAGGTAAAAGGGCAACACCGGTCATAAATGCATTGAGTTTAGCTACTTGCTGCATAAATACTGGAATTATAAAAAGAAATCCCGCCAGTGGGATCTGCTGTATAATTGAGTTTAAATTACCTAAATCAAATATTCGGTTTTTAAGGAGAGATATATCTGATAGAGGCTCTAACCCCTTATTTATTCTTCTTTTCTGCCATAGTAAAAAGATTATAAACAGAATAGAACCTGAAATCAATAATGTTGCTACATATGGCCAGTATTCTGGTTTTGTAAGGAGTAAAATACCAAGAACAATTAAAATTAGAGATACTGTTGAAAGAAACACTCCTATTTTATCTAAATCATTCCAAGTTAATACTGGTTTTGATTCGCTTAAATAATGTCTGAAAATTAGTATGATGGCAACAAATACCAGTTCTGAACCAAAAACAAGCCTCCATGTGATATAAGTAGTGAAGATTCCTCCAATTATGGGTCCAATTGCAGCACCCATTGCTGCTATACCTCCCCAAATACCAAATGCAGTTATTCTATCTTTACCTTCATAAGCTGCTCCAACTAAGGTTGTGGTTGCAGGTAAAATCATGGCTGCACCAATGCCTTCTAAAACAGCCCAACCTAAAAGGAGCATAGGTGCATTAATACTCAAAGTTGCTATGGTTGTTCCAGTTGCATAGATACCCAATCCAACAAGAAATGTCTTTCTTCTGCCTAAAATATCCTGAAGTTTACTTCCAAAAAGCATAAATGAAGCAATTATTAATGCATATAATGCTATTATGGATTGAATAATGGATAAAGTTGTATTTAATTCCACAACTAAAGTGCTTATTGCTACATTCATAGCAGATGAGTCTAAAACTATTATAAAAATTGCCATGCAGGCAATTATTACTACGCCCCATTTATTCTGGTTTTTATGAGCCATAAAAATCCTGTCATAATTTATTAGGAATAATATATTTTTTATTAAATTTAAATTTTTGCTTTAAGGCTAATAACGATTTTAACGGTGAATTAATAGCTCAAATTCAAATAATTTTTATTTTATAATAGATATAGCTTGGTTAGATCAAAATATCTTTTTTTATCTATCTAAGGAAAAATATAAGTATTAATTTTTTAATATATAAATAATAGTCGGTGATAAAATGGATCGTGATAATTTAATTATTGCTGGAATAATCATTGCAGTTGTAGTGATTATTGCTATTGTACTGGCCGTATCTGTTGGAAATAACACATTCACCAGTGGTAACGTATCTTTCCAGTATCCGAAGTCATGGAGCCAAAACCATGTAGTAGGAGATTTTACCAATAATTCGCTGTATTCTGAGATTACATTAACTGCAAATATCCCTGATAGGCAAAGTCAAACATCATACATCATTATTCAAATGCAAAAGAAATCACAGGGAACCTTACAGCTTCCAGGAACAAATACGATAGTAATGAATACCACAAATTCAACTGTTGGAAGTGCCAACATTGGAAACTTTAAAGCAACTCAATTAGGAACATATGGGTCATATGTAGCTCAAAAAGTAACAATTGTAGATACTGGTAACAATTACCTTGTATTAGAGTATATTTGCCCACCAAATGCATTGAATCAGACTGAAGAAGCTTATAACCTGATTTTACAGACATTAAAGATTTCATAAACAATTATTTTTATTTTTATTTTGAATTATATAAATAAAAAAGAATTAAACGGTTACAAATTAAAAAACTTATAATTTGCATGAATTAATAAAGCCCGCTCTTATCAAATGATCCACAAGTACAACTGCAACGGAAGCTTCAGCAACTGAAGTTACCCTTGGGCAAATGCAGGGGTCATGTCTTCCTCTAATTTCAATTTCTGTATCACTCATTTTTTCAAGATCAACAGTTTCCTGAGCTTTGGATATGGATGGGGTTGGTTTTACAGCCATTCTGGTTATAATGGGCATTCCATTTGATATTCCGCCTAATATTCCTCCGGAATTATTTGTTTTGGTTTTAATTTTATCATTTTCTATATAAAACTCATCATTCATCTGGGAGCCTTTTAAACCAGAGGCTTCAAATCCAGCTCCAATTTCAACACCTTTAACAGAACCAATCCCCATTAAAGCCTTTGCAATATCTGCATCTAATTTATCAAACACAGGTTCACCAAGACCAGCAGGCACATTTAAAGCTATTGTTTCAACAATTCCACCTACAGAATCTCTTTTTTGTTTTAAATCAAGGATTAATTCTTCCATTTTCGCTGCAGCTTCCATATCTGCACATCTTACAGAATTATTTTCTATATTTTCTTCTATTTTACTTAATTCAACTTTTTGAGCTTCAATACTGCCGACTTTTGTTACGTGGGCGATGACTTTAATATTTAACTTTTTAAGGAGCTTTTTTGCAACTGCACCACCTACGACGTGCCCTATGGTGGTTCTTCCGCTTGCTCTACCTCCTCCTCTGTAATCATAGTGTCCAAATTTACTTATCCATCCATAATCGGCATGTCCTGGTCTTGGTTTGTTTCTAAGTGGTTTGTAGGCTGATGAATCCATATCTCTGTTATAAACTACTGCGGCAATAGGTGTACCATCTGTTTTTCCCTCAAAAATACCTGATAAAATCTGAACTTCATCTGTTTCGCCTCTGGAAGTTGTGACTTTACTTGTTCCAGGACGTCGCTTGTCAAGCTCTTTTTGTATATCTTTTTTTGATAATTCTAGCCCTGCGGGGCAGCCGTCTACAACAGCCCCGAGTGCAGTACCGTGGCTTGAGCCGAAGGTTGTTATTTTAAACATTTTGCCTATTGTATTTCCTGACATGGATTCACATCCTCATAAAATATTTAAGATTGAATTAGTTTAGGTTATTGCAGTTTACATTTTCAAATAATTATTAGATACTATTTAGATTTACATTTATTAATTTAGTTAATAAAATTAAAACAGTTTAATCATAATTATAATTTAGATAATCCATCTGTTTTTGGATTTTTTCTCTAATTTCTTTTCCAGCAATCTTTTCACAAACAGGCATAAATCTATGGGAGATGTTACACCCATTACAGTTACAATATTTCCATCCTCAACATTTGCTTATCTGTCGCATTAGATGTAAATTTTTTGAGATATTCCATTAACATAGGATGTGTAGTGCTTTATTTTTGATTAGTCCTGCAGGCCCTAAAATTATAGAACCTCCGCATGCTGATGTTATCCTGTGCTGTTTTTATCTATCAATAAAGTCTTTGTCCTCTGATGTTCTTTCCTCCGGTACAGCAATAAAATCATATTGACTCAAATTATTTAGAATTTTATCTGCAGTAATTTCTAAACCTTCTGCAGAAATTATCTTGTTTTTATTGGAAAAAACATTATATTCTAATTTATTTATAAATCCATGGTTTTTAATTGTGTTAAGGGGTCATAAGCTCCAACAAAGTCTAATGTTGTCATTTTATCGTAATTATGAAAGCTATTTTCATTTTTTACCACAACTTGATTCAGCATCTATTAATCATTCTTTTTAAATTGAATATAATGATCTTTAAGCTCAATTAATTAGTGTGATATTCAATGTTTCTAATTACATTATGTTTAATGTTGATATAAGCTGAAAAGTTTTAATTAACATCCTATTTAAAATTAGGGCTTTTATTCTTTTTCTTTTAATTTTTATTTAATCTCCACAAAATAAAACATTTTTATTAATTCCATTTTGTAACCCTAATTATCGAAATATTTTCCTTTTGATGTTTAAAATAATAGATTAACTTTAATATTATCTTTTTGTTCAAACACATGCGAAATAAATATTTTTTTGTGGTAGAAAGGTTTTTAACACATTTTTGATATAGATCATCTTGTAATACAAAATAAAATATTTGTATTACTTAATAGGATATGGAGGTGAAAAAGTGAAAAAACAACTAGGAGTTCTTTTACTGGCCCTTGCAGTTGCAATAGGATTTTCAGGAGCAGCAGCTGCACAAAACATGGGATATGCAGCTCAAACCACAAGTGGTAGCCAGTACACTGGTTATGCTAGTTCAGGAATGGCCTATTCAGGAATGAATCCTTTAACATACCTTATAGGCTCATACGTGGTAAGATTGGTATACTTGATCCACATGGTGCTAATGGGAGGATACATGCCTGGAGGTATGATGGGTACCATGCCTATGCCTGGAACTGCAACAGGTACTGAGGGAACTGCAACAGGTGCAGAAGGAACTGAGACAGGTACTGAAGGAGCTACAGAAGATACTACAGCTGGAGCTACTGGATAAAACAAATGTAAATTTTTTTAAAACTCTCTAAAAGCACCCAGAACTAATTACTGATCTAACATTAACTCCTTAATTTATTTTTTCGTTTATTTGGTAAGGATATCCAAAGACTAGTTTTCTCCTCTAATTATTGCATATAAAGCTTGGTTATGAATTTTTCCCGATTTTACAACGCTGTTTCTTAAAATACCTTCAAGAACAAAATTATTTTTTTCAAGAACTCTTCTTGAGGCAATATTGTTTTCAAAGGAGACTGCAAAGACCCTTTCCAGTTTTAAATCGTTAAATGCAAATTTTACAATACCTTTCAAGGCAGAAGATGCAATACCTTTTCCCCACCGGTCTTCTCCTAACCAGTAACCGACTTCTGAAGATTTTTGCTCTATATCTTTGCCAATAATAAGTCCTATTCCACCTATAGCTTTATTATCTATGGTTATTGCAAAATTATGGCCCCATTCTTCATTCCCGGCAAATGCTATCCATTCTTTTCCATCTTCTACTGTATATGGGTGTGGAAATGCATCCCTCATAGTTGATGATACATTGTAATTATTGGCATTTTCAACTAGATCATCAAGATCTGAAGGTTTCCATTTCCTTAATATACATTTATCGCATTTAATTATCATTTTCAATCATTCGCTTTTATTTTCATGGTTTAAGTGAAATTTGAACTTTAATTTATTAATAGTTTAAGTAACTGGCAGTTGTTTAATGCAAACAGTTTTGAAAAAAGATGACATAGTAGTAACATATATGATTAAATATATGAAAAATTGATAGTTCATCTATCTATTATACTGTTCGAATTAATTTATAGTTAATTTAATAGTTCATTAGTTTATTAAAATGTTTGAACTTCTCTTAAAATTTAATCAAGGATTATTCGAATCTAATTATTCAATTTTAGAGTAATACTCCTGTTTTATGATTTTAGTATCATAAGTTAATATAAAAAATAGTGGCAACTGCTTGTATTAAGAATTTATTAATATTTTAATATAGGTAACATATACACATATATGCTTTGTTGCTTTTAGAAACACTTAATAGAAGCATATGGGAAAAGGGGCGCATTTAACAATATGTTTATATGCTGGAACGTTAAATTAGATCATACGCAACAATATTGATTGTATTCATCAATATTTGCAAACGTAAAAAAACGTGTTACTCGGATTGAGTAATATAAGTTGATATGAAACAATTATTCAGTTGTTTAATATATGAATAAAAAATAGTCAATTAATTTGAAGGTGGTATTAATGGGTATGAATAGAGTTACAATTTCGGTACCTGAAGATATTGATTTAGTTTTTCGTAGGAATGCAGCAATAAAATTTGCTTTTAGAAGAGGCTGGTATGGAAAAGCCATATTAGAAGCAATACAACTTTGGATTACACACCAAACAAGTAAAAAAAGCGACGTTTCTGAGGAAGAAAAAACTTATCTGTGGAATCTCTTTAAAGACAAAATTGATATCAATTCTGATGATCCAGGAGAAATACTGAATTCAGTTGTCCAGTATTTCGAAAATGATATGAAGTATGCAGAAAATGTGAATTACAGGTTAAATGACCGTAAAATCATAATAGATAAAGAAGATTCATTGGACTCTTACATTCCCCAGTTAGTAGTACAGAAAGATGGTTCCGTATATTTAAATTGTATTGTAGAAACAGTGGCTAGTGCGGCTCTTAAAGAGATCACAGGACAGGAATACACAACGTCTAATTCACATACACTACTTTGTACATATGAATCCACTAATTCTGAGGCAGAAGCTCAGAAAAATGAAATCATGGAAAATCAAGTAAATCCAATTAGATCTAAATAATATTATTAATTCATTAATTTAATAGAAGGGCCAATAATCATGTTAGTCATTGATTAACTTAAAATATCATTGATATCTAAATATAATATCTCTACAAAAAACGATGTTTTCTGATTATTAGTCTCAATTCTTATTATTCCGCTGAGCTGTTCTAATAGTGCATGGGTAAGCTTCAGAGTATCAGATCTATTTTTCATTATGGAAATTTTAGGTCTATATCCATCATCAATAATTTCTATGGTTATTCTACCATCCTCTGATTTTAATCGAATTAATAATTCAATTTTTTTATTGCCTGTAAATGATTTTAACCTGTAACTGATAATATCATTTATAATAAGGCCACATGGCAGTAACATATCTAAATTCATCGGGGCATAACCCTCAATTTTTAACTCTACGAATTTATCTGCATTATAAATACGGAAAAGCTTAGAGCATATTTCCTGAACGTATTCGTTTAAATCTGCTTGTTTAACATCTTCATAGTTTAGGAGCTGTTCATGAACATTTTGAATAAAACTTAACCCTACTACTTTATTTATCTTATTTTCATTTAAATAAAATTCATTATAATGCTCAGGTTGATCCAATTCTTCGTTTACACATAGAAGATTGGTCATGGTCTGTAAAATATTTAAAATTCTGTCATTAAACTCCTCTGAAATTATTTCTTTAGCTTTAATGGTATTAATTAAATCTTTTTCTGCTGTTTTTAATTTAGATACATCTGAGATTGCTGTAATGGATGCTATTATATTTCCTGATTTATCAAAGACAGGGGAAGAATTAGCAATTACTGCATTCTCCGTATAGTTATCGTGTTTTATAATCAGTTCTAAATTTTCGATATCTTCACCACTTATAATTGACTTTATGGAAGGAAATTCTTCATCTACTATTTTTTTACCATTAAGGTCATATAAATTAAAATTATTGATATCATTTATTTTTATCAAATTTTTTTCTATATCAAAGTCATCTAAATCGCTATTACCAAACATTCGAAGTAATTCCCTGTTTACAAAAAATTCATATGATTTTCTGTTGTCTAAAATAATGATCCCGCATGGAACTGCATTTAACAAAATTTCAAGCCATTTTAATTCTGATTTAGTTGAATCATACCGGTTAAAGAATTCACAGTCTTGGTTTAAATCCACAACATCATATTCTTCTATTATGTCTGTAAATTCTTTAATATTGGATTCTAAAGTACCTTTAGATCCTTTTATAAGCTGCTGGTAATTTTGGAGCTTCTGATTTAAATCTTCAACTTTCTTTTTTTCAATTGCTAACAGGACAGATTTTTCTAATAATGTAGGAGTTATCTGTTCTATAAGTAAATAATTTTCCGTTAATTTTTTAGCATTTTCCTTATTTTTAGCATTGGTTATAATAATCAGGGCAAGTTTATCCCATGTTTTTGAAATTCTATCTAACATTGCTTTTTCAAGAATATCTTCAAATTCCATCTCCAACAGAACAGCATCGAATTCAGATATGTCAACTTCTAATAAATCAATAAGGTTATCCAGATCAAATATATTTTTTAGATGAAGATCAGTTAATCCCGCCATTGCTTCAAAGGGATAATTTATAGTATTCTTAATTAAAAGAATGTTTATGTCCATTGATGCTCATCTCATTTGTTAAATTAATTATTAATATATATTTTGGAGTAATAATCAAATTAATTATTATATTTTAAATTTTTCAGTGTTGTACTGACTTTATACTGATAATTAATAAAGTATAATCATAAATACCGCATCATCACATAAAAGAATTTCTACTTTTAAATTAATATGAATTAAAAATAAAATTAAGATTTGAATTAAGAGAAAACATTCTCTAATATTATTTCACTACTTAATTTAGTTTTAAAACGTGTTATTAATTATTAAATGTATTAATCAACCAAATATTTTTTAAAGTCAGTAATTTTAGACTATGCTATGTGAAAAAATCACGGTCACACACTTATTTTAACATTTTTAAAATATAATTTTAAAATAATAAATTAATTAATGATATTTTAGTTAGTTTAATGCTATAGCATAATTCTCGCGTTTTACTTATCTTTAATTCATTAAAACGTTGTAGAATTTGACTTTTTATGAATTGTATTATTAAAATATAACTATTTTGTACTTTTACTATTTTGTCAAAAAACATTGAAATGTTTGGTCAGAAAAGTGCCAGAATGTCTATCATGAAAAGCATTGGGGCGTTTTGATGATGTTGGTATTAAATGTTTTGATGATATTCATATTACAATTTATGTAAGCGTATAGATAGGAATGGAAGGGGATCACTTTGGATTCAAAAAATCTATACAAAAACACACCATTTGAGGAATTAAACTATCTAAAAGACATCGAATTGTATTCTCAAAGATATAGAAATAAACCAACTGTAAATCGGGTTTTTGATAAGGAATACTATCATTCAATGAGACATGTTACTTTTTTGCTTCCCGCATATAATGAAGAGCAGTCAATTGGTCCCCTTGTCAAAAATATCCGTAGATATCCAAAATCCAAAGTTGTTGTGGTTGACAACAATTCTAAAGATAAAACTGCATATGTTGCAAAAAAATCAGGAGCAAGTGTACTTAAAGAACGAAAACAGGGGAAAGCACATGCTATAAAACGAGGTTTTGAAAATATCAAATCTGATTTTGTAGTTATGTTAGATGCAGATAACACCTATGACCCAAAAGATGCTCAAAAACTTTTAAAACCTCTAATGGAAGGTAAAGCAGACGTAGTTTTAGGATCACGCCTATTAGGCAAACGTGAAAAAGGATCCATCAGCCGATTCAACTTAGTGGGTAATCATCTGTTGAGTTTTTTTGCCAGTATACTGTTTTCTAAGGTTTCGGATGTATGTACTGGTTACTGGGCCTTTCAAAGGAAAGTAATAGACAGCCTTTTACAGGAAGGTATTGATTCTGATGGTTTTGATTTAGAGGTTGAAATGTTTTCAAAAATTTCTAACAATAATTTCAGGGTATTAGAAATCCCTATTAACTATAAAAATCGCCTAGACTCCCCAAAATTAAATGGATTGGATGATGGAGTTAAAATATTCAAGCGAATGTTAAGTTACTGGATTAAAACAAGAAGAGTGAGAAGATGAAAATTGCAATTATAGGTTGCCGCGGAATTCCAGCTAAATACGGTGGTTTTGAAACTTTTGCCCAGGGATTAACAGAAAATCTAGTGAAAAATGGTTATGATATCACTGTAAGCTGTGAGTATGAACCATCGCAGTCTCGTAAAGATAATTACAGGGGCGCTAAATTGGACTATTTTCCTATAAAACCTCCTAAAAATTATTTTTTAAGGAAAGTTTATGAGAATCTCTCGGACATATATTTCTTGATTAAATTAAGCCGGAAACATCAGCTTATATACTTTCTGGGTATAGAAGTGGGCATGTTCCTTTTTATCCCTAAGATTCTCAGTAGAAAGTCTCAGGTTCTTGTAAATATTGATGGAGTTATGTGGCAAAGGAGCAAGTTTAATCTAACTGAAAGATGGCTTTTGAAGATAAATCATGATATGGCAACTGTATTTGCGGATAAAATAATTGTAGATGCTCAGGAAATGAAGAGTTACGTGGATAAAAAATATTTAGACAAAACTAACTACCTTTCCTATGGAATCAATGTCCCTGAGAGAGTTACATGGAATGGTGAAACCTTAAAGCTCCTTAAAAATTATACTTCGATTGATATAAGCCCTGGAAATTATTACTTAGTGGTTTCAAGGTTGGAACCTGAAAATAACATTCATACAATTGTGGATGCATTTACACAGGCGGAACTTGATATTCCCCTAATAATAGTGGGAGACTTTACAAGTGAAGCTTATGGAGAAGAGGTTAAATCTATAGCAAAGGGCTGCTCCCAACCAGGAGTGGTATTTTTAGGATCTATTTATAACCAGAAGCTCCTGAATATGCTTCGACAGAACTGTTGTGCATATATTCATGGCCATTCTGTGGGAGGAACCAATCCTTCCCTTTTAGAAGCTGCAATTTCTAAAAATATAATCATGGCACACGATAATCAGTTTAACCGTGAAGTTTGCGGAGTGTCGGCGCTTTATTTTAAAAATGAAATAGATCTCTCTAGAAAAATAAAATCTGTTTATAAACATCAGCAGAGCTATCTTAAGCTTAAAGATGACGTTTACTACCGGGTAAAAACTAATTATTCATGGGACAAGATTACAGAGGGTTATCTTTCTCTTTTCCAGAAAATAGTTCACGAAGACGAATTAATCACAAATATGGAGATGGACCATGACCAAAAAGACGAAGCGTGATTATTGTGATTTATGTGGTTCTAAATACCATAGATTAGTTTTTACCAATCATGATCGTATGTTCCCTGAGATTAAAGGGGAATTTAAACTATACCAATGTCAGAATTGTGGTCTTTTATTTTTAAATCAGCCAAGCCCTGAAGTGCTTAAAAACCATTATTCTGCAGGTTATTCGATTTATTCTGATTTAAAGGCTACTACTTATCCCAGAAAAATTTTCACGCTGATTGAAACGTTATATCACTATGTGCAGGAGAAAGGTGATAACTCTGGATTTTCAGAGTTATTTAAATTGTTATTTTTACCATTTTCATCATATTTCAGGACTGTAAAACTTGTTGAAAATGGTAGATATTTAGATATTGGTTGTGGAATTGGTTATTTCCCTTTACTTATGAAATATTTAGGAATGAAACCTTATGGGGTAGAACCTGCTGACTTTGATCAGGAATTATCTAAAAATTACAGCCTTAATATTTCAAATAGTACTTTGGAGGAAGCGAAATATCAAAGTGAATTCTTTGATGTTATTACCTTTAATCATGTTTTTGAACATGTTCCTAATCCTTCAGAGACATTGAAAGAAATTTACCGAATTTTAAAGCCAGGGGGTCATCTTATAATAGCAGTGCCAGTAAGCAACTCCCTGGCTTCGAAGGTATTTGGAAAATACTGGGCGCAGCTTGATACGCCGCGTCATTTATACCTTTTTTCCACTAAAATCCTCAAAAAATATGCTAAAAAACATAATTTTGATATTTTGAAAATAAGGTATAATTCGGACCCCAGATACCAGATTATAAGTTCTTTTATATATTTTTGGGAAAGTTTCCGTGGTAAAAAATCCAACCGAGTGTTAATTCATAATTTATGTTTAAACATGCTCCTTGTTCCATTAACTACAGTTTTAAATTTATTTAAACTTGGAGATCAATGTGAAATAATTTTAAAAAAGCAATGTGGATATTAAAAAATTATAATTTAAAAAATAAAGCTTTTAAAGTGCATAAAATGTTAAAATAGCTCTAAAATCATTAGTTCAGTAGCTATGCATCTTTATAACATTGAATATTTTGCACTATAATGGAATATTTGGTTTCATTCATCTGAAAAAATTTTATACAGGTAGATTAGATGAGTCAACTCAAAAACAGGAAAACAAACAAAAAATCCAAAGTTTTGATGGTAATATCCTATCCAGATACTCGCTTGAGGAAGGAGATAGATACTCTACTGAAAGATGGATATGAAGTTAAAGTTATCATTTGGGAACGGGGTTGGCCATTTGCCTGTGATAGGCGAGTTGATATAAAAGGTTTAAAGATTAATGCTCCAATAGGCCGTATTAGTTCGTTATTATACTTTCCAGTATGGTTTTTATACCTTACGTTCTGGTTATTTAGAACGCAGTGGGATGTAGTTCATTCTGTAAATTTTGATACGTATTTATTTGCATTGATTGCAGCTAAAATTAAAAATAAACCTATTGTTTATGATATATATGATTTTTATGGGGATATGATGCCATTTTTACTGCGAAACATAATTGTAAAGATGGATAAATATTTATTACCATTTTCTGATGTTCTAATTTTAGCTGACGAAGCAAGAATTGAACAAATAGGTGGAAATATACATAAAAATATTTTTACTATAAATAACAGCCCTATAAAAGATAATTTTGATAAAAATCAGCATAATAACGATATAAATACTTTTAAAGTATTTATTGGGGGTAAAATTCTAAAAGAAAGATGTTTAGATATGATAATTTCGGCTATTGGTAAAATAGATGGTGTTGAATTAAATATCCGTGGTCATTGTGAGGAAACAGATTACAAACAGCAACTAATAAGACTTAGCCAAAAATTTGATAATATGGATCTGTATTTAGATGGAGTACCCTATGAAGAAATAGTTGAGGGAACCATGAGTGCGGACTTGACCATTGCACTTTATGACCCGGATATTCCTAATAATAGATATGCCAGTCCAAACAAGCTTTTTGAGGCTATGGCATCTAAAATTCCGATAATAGTGAATGAAAATACTTCAATGGCATATATTGTGCGGAAAGAGAAATGTGGGATAATAATACCTTATGGAAATGAAGAAGCTTTGATCTGGGCAATATCTCGTTTAAAATATGATCTCAATTTGCAGAAAAAGTTAGGTGACAATGGCAGAAAAGCCTATGAAAACAAGTATAACTGGACAATTATGGAAAATCGGCTGAGCAGTATCTACCGTCAGGTTCTGGATGGGGGATTTTAGAATGTATTTAAAAAACCCTTTTCGTATGAAAGACTGGAGGATTAAAGAATTTCTTACATTGATTATTGCAATTCAAATTATATTTTCTGTACTCCTTTTTCTGGACTACGCTGGTTTAAATATCCCTATTATTAAAAATATAGTTGGATTTATATTTATCTTGTTTGTTCCAGGTATGCTTTTACTTCGTTTGTTAGATTTAGATGGAATGGAACATAATGGGCCAGTTCTTTTGTATACTGTTGGATTAAGTCTAGCTGTCCTCATGTTAGTGGGATTTTTGATGAATACAATATATCCCCTTTTTGGAAGTAGTAAACCGCTCTCTTTTGTATCAATTTTCTTTACTATTAATATTTTCACAGTTATTTTGTGTTTTATTTGTTATAAAGTCGATAAAGGCAGGAGATACAAATTAATTCTACGAAATCTGAAGGATATGGTAATTAAAAAATCACCACCAAATCATGTAAAAGTCAACAATTTAATAACACCACAACTCCTATTTCCACTTTTAATACCTTTTTTAAGTGTTTTAGGTGCTTACATGATGAATGTTTACCAATCTAACACTTTAACAATGCTAATGATATTTTTAATAGGTTTAATGGCATTGCTTGTCGGTATAGGTAAGATCAATTCTAAATATTATTCCTTATTTGTATTTGTAATTTCATTTTCCCTTTTATTGCACAAAGCTTTGATTACTAATTATATATGGGGTTGGGATGTAAATATTGAATACTTTTTAGCAAATCAAGTTATTGCAAACTCTTTTTGGGATCAAAATCTTCCTATGAATTATAATTCTATGTTAAGCGTAATGATGATGGCTCCTATTCTTTCCACTTTCATTAGCACAGGATTAATCTGGATAATGAAAATTGTCTATCCATTTATTTTTTCATTAACACCTTTAGGCTTATATTATGTGTTCCATAAACAGACCAGTCCCCGTGTAGCTTTCTTTGCAGCATTTTTCTTTATGATACAGTTCACCTTTTACACAGAAATGGTATCATTAATCCGGCAACAAGTAGCAGAACTCATGTTAGTGTTGGTACTGATGATAATGGTCAGTGAAAAGATGGATGTAACAAAAAGGTCAGTTCTAGCTATAATTTTTGGAATGTCCATTGTTGTAGCTCATTATGGATTAGCGTATATTATGATGTTTATTTTATCCGTGAGCATGATATTCCTGTACGTTCTTGATAAGAATCCATTTTATGTATTTAAAAAATATTTGGCTAAAAGTAAGTTTGGTAACAATGAAAAACATGAAATCAACACAAAAATAAAACAGTATAGATCTATTATTAAGAAAAGCAGGATTATTATTACCCCTCCTTTTGTAGCCCTATTCATATTATTCATTTTAATATGGGATATTTACACATCTAATTCTACAATTTTCCAGAGTTTCATTAACATAGGCTGCAGCATAATAGGTAATCTTTACAGTTTTATGGATCCGAGTGCCACTCAAGGTTTAAGTTTGGTGATGCAGCAACAGGTTACGCCGCTGCGTAATCTGCAAAAGGATTTCTATCTGGTTAGCCAGTTATTTATAGCTATAGGCGTCCTGGCATTATTATTTGGAAAAGATGGGATGAAATTTAAAAAAGAATTTAAATCCCTCAGTTTAGCTGCATTTATAGTATTAATGGCGGGAGTTTTTTTACCTTTCTTCTCCAGTCAGATGAACACTTCCCGCTTATATCACATGTCATTAATTATTTTAGCACCATTTTGTGTAGTTGGAATTATAAAAATATTCCATTTGTTTAGACCATTTTTAAAGTTTAAACCATTTTCAAAAATTAGTCGTAATAATTTATTTGCAGTGATCTCTATTTTCTTAATAGTTTTTTTGTTTTTTGACACTGGTTTTACATACCAAGTTTTAGATAAGGCAGATGTTACGTCTATTGCCCTCAGTGCAACTTGTGATTTCCCTAAATTCGATCAAAGAGAAGTAATGAGTGGTAAATGGTTACAAAAATATTCTAACAATAATACTGCTATTTATGCTGATAAAAATAGGGCCAGTGTTTTAAACAGCATGGTTTTATGTACAGAAATCCCTGCATATTTTGATCTGGTGAATAGTTCGTCCTACGTGTTTTTAGGAACTGTGAATATAGCCCGAAATCAGGTTTTGATATCTCAAATGGCTGGAGCTAACATAGTAACAAATGAGGGCTATTATTCACCTGATGAAATACTCAAGGGGCGATTTAGGATCTATGATGATGGAGGTTCATATATCTATGGATCAATGGTCCGTGAATAAATCAAATATAATTTAACTGGAGGTTAATTATGGATATAGGAATTATTAGTAGCTTTATAGATGAATATAGTGGAGGAATCGGGGTTTACACTCATCAACTTGTAAAAAATCTGGGTAAAATGGATAATGAGAATAATTACCACCTTATACATTACTTGAAGAATAATTTGGACATTTATAGCCAAAATAGTGAAATTATTATCCCAAAAAATCGATTTATAAAAGGATGGGGAAGTTATATGTTCTGGAGATACTTCACCTTACCTCGAGAGTTAAAGAGATATAATTTAGATGTTGTTCATGATCCCTATGAGATGGGACCATTTACTTTCAACCAACCATTTCGAAAAGTAATCACTGTGCATGATTTAACACCACTGCTCTTCCCAAATCTTTTTAAAAGGGGAGATGTAATTTTGCACCGTTTACTTCTTAAAAAAACCATTAGTAAAGCAGATAAAGTAATTACAGTTTCATATAACTCTCAAAGAGATATTATGGAACATTTGAATGTCCCAGAGGAGGATATAGAAGTAATTTACAATGGAAAAAATGAAAGTTTCAGGCTATTAAACTCTAAACAGATAGAAAAAGTTAGGGAAAAATACAGGTTAAATTTTAAATTTATTTTGTCTGTGGGTGGTTTACATCCCATAAAAAACATTCCACGTCTACTTGAAGCTTATTACTTAGCACGAAAAGATGGTTTGGAACATAAATTAGTGATGGTTGGGGGTGCTGTAGATAGAGCTGAAGAAATATTTCAGATTATAACTACCTTGGGGCTTGAAGACCATGTGATTTTCACAGGTGTAGTTTCTAATGATGATTTAGTAGGTCTTTACAATGCCGCTGATCTTTTTTTATATCCCTGTATATACGCTGGCTTTGGTTTGCCTCCATTAGAGGCTATGGCATGTGGTACTCCTGTTATAACTTCATGTAGCAGCTCTTTACCTGAAATAGTTGGAGATGCTGCAAAACTCATCAATCCCTATGATCCTAAAAAACTTGCGGGCGCTATTAACAGGACATTATCAGATGATGAAACAATGAGAACTCTTATTAAGAAAGGTTTAAAACGAGCTGAAATGTTTAATTGGAAAAAAACAGCTTGGGAAACTTTGAAAGTTTATAAAGAGGTTTATAATTACTGAAAGAATGGGAAAATTGGAATAAAATCAGATGATTTAACTATATTTTCTCATATAAACTGTAAGTTTGAGCTTAAGGCTTAAATAATAACTAAATAGTTTAAAAATCACGTTTGAAAAGTATTAAAGAATAAAAAGAAAGTAGGTGGTTTAAAATGTTTAAAGAACCGAGAATATCAGAATGTAAAATAATGTATCTCCCTAAAATTGAAGACAACAGGGGTAACCTGACATTTATTGAACAGACTGAACACGTGCCCTTTGAAATCAAGAGGGTTTACTATCTTTATGATGTTCCTGGAGGAGAAAGTAGGGGAGGTCATGCACATAAAGGATTAGAACAGTTTATTATTGCAGCAAATGGTAGTTTTGATGTTATATTAGATGATGGCCAGAATAAGGAACGTTTTCATTTGAACAGATCTTATTATGGCCTTTATATTCCTCATATGGTATGGCGTGAATTAGATAACTTCTCTTCAGGGTCTGTATGCTTAGTTTTAGCATCTGAATCATTTAATGAAGAAGATTACATAAGAAACTATTCAAATTTTAAGGAAGTTGCATTAGAGGATTCATTGGAGTTAAATAAGTAAAAATTAACTAAGCTGAAGTTTCCGGCACTACTGAAAACATATAATCTACTACATGGTGGTTAAATGATTAAAATAAAAAGATACGAAGCAAAAGAAAAGGAACTCTGGGATAACTTCGTGAAGAATTCCAAAAATGGTGTGTTCTTTTTTTTAAGGGATTACATGGAATACCATTCTGATAGATTTGAAGATCATTCTTTAATTTTCTTAAGGAATAACAAACCTGTTGCTTTGATGCCTGCAAATATTGATGGCAATATTATATTCAGTCACGCTGGTTTGACATTTGGAGGCATTATAACCAATCGAAAGATGAAAACTTCTTTAATGTTGCAGATATTTGATTCATTAAAAGGATATTTAAAAGAGAGGGGTTTAAAAAAACTTTTTTATAAAGCAATACCTCATATTTATCATTCATATCCGTCTGAGGAAGATTTATATGCTCTTTTTATTAATGATGCTGTTTTAGTAAAGAGAGAAGTTTCATCAACTATTGAAATGGTTCATAAAATCCCTTACAGTCGGAATATAAAACGAAATATTAAAAAAGTTCAAGATGAGGAATTGAGCATAAAACGAAGTTATGATTTTAGTACTTTTATGGTTTTAAAAGAGGAACAGTTGTTTAAAAAATATGGATTAAAGCCTACTCATACCTCAGGTGAAATGGAATATTTAGCCAGTAAATTTCCTGAAAATATAAAACTTTTTGCAGCTGAGCAGAATGGAAATCTGATTGGCGGAGTAGTAATATATGAAAATAGGAACGTAATCCATGCACAGTATCAGGAAGCTAATGAATTAGGAATGGATCTACATGTTCCAAGTTTACTTTTTGATAAAATTATTAACCATTATCCTCAAAAAAAATACTTTGATTTTGGGATATCTACAGAAAACAATGGTTTTTATTTGAATCGCGGTTTAATTGATTTTAAAGAGAGATTTGGAGCAAGATCTACAGTATATGATTCATACGAGCTGAACTTATGATGTGGGAGATTATTATAAAAATTTCATTGAAGTAATGAATTTGGATTATATAAAGGGTTATTTAACTTTTGAATAAATCATATCAGAAGATTGGGCTCAGATAGTTAAAAAAGCATGATTAATTCATTAATAATGTAATTCTAGGCTTTTTAGTGTCCTAATTAAAGTTAAAACTTATACGGCGAAATTATTACATTATAAGTTTATGGTGGTTATATGATTAAAATAAAAAAATATGAACCTGGAGAAAAGGAACTCTGGGATAACTTCGTGAAGAATTCCAAAAATGCTGTGTTCTTTTTTTTAAGGGATTACATGGAATACCATTCTGATAGATTCGAAGATCATTCTTTAATTTTCTTTAAAGATGATGAGCTTATTGCGTTGATGCCTGCAAATGTTGAGGGTGATACATTGTTTAGCCATGCAGGTTTGACATTTGGAGGTATTATAACCAATCAAAAAATGAACGTTAATTTAATGTTGCAGATATTTGACTCGTTAAAAGGATATTTAAAAGAGAGGGGTTTAAAAAAACTTTTTTATAAAGCAATACCTCATATTTATCATTCATATCCATCTGAGGAAGATTTGTATGCTCTTTTTATTAATGATGCTGTTTTAGTAAAGAGAGAAGTTTCATCAACTATTGAACTGGATGTTAAGATACCATTTAGTAAAAATATGAATCGAAATAAGAAAAAAGCTGAAAATAAAGGGTTAAACTTAAAGAGAAGTTATGATTTTGATACTTTTATGGGTTTGAAAGAAGAGCAACTGTTAAAAAAGTATGGTAAAAACCCTACTCATACAGCAGAGGAGATGGATTATCTGGCCACTAAATTTCCTGAAAATATAAAACTCTTTGCAGTTGAATATAATGGTGAAATGGTGGATGGGTTATTGATTTATGAGAGTGAAAATGTTGTCCATGCACAGTATCAAGGAGCTACTGAGCGAGGAATGGAATTATATGCATCTAGTTTCATTTATGATAAGATAATCAACCAGTATTGCCTTGGAAAAAAATATTTTGATTTTGGTATATCTACAGAAAATAATGGGTTTTATTTGAATCGCGGTTTAATTGGCTTTAAAGAGAGATTCGGGGCAAGATCTGTTGTTTATGACTCTTATGAGTTGAAACTGGTCTTAATGAGCTTTTTGATGATTATGATGTTTAGAATAGACTTTTTTATTGAGTTAATAGATATGGGGATGTAATTATGGTTTTGCTAGCTGATTTAAAAAAAGAATATCTTTCTATAAGTGAAGAATTGAATTTTAATATCCAAAAAGTTCTTAATTCCGGATTTTATGTATTAGGAGAAGAAGTGAAAAAATTTGAAGAAGAGTTTTCAAAGTATACAGGTACTGATTATACTGTAGGTGTTAATTCTGGTTCTGATGCCCTTTTTCTTTCACTTAAATCTATTGGAGTAGGTAAAGGCGATGAAGTAATTACAGTTTCACATACATTCACCTCAACAGTTGATGCTATTGTTAGGAATGGTGCTAAACCCGTTTTTGTTGATATAAATCCCGATACATATTGCATGGATATATTGAAAATAGAAGAAAAGATAACAAATAAAACTAAAGCTATTTTGCCTGTCCATTTATATGGACATCCTGCAGATATGGATCCTATATGCAAACTAAAGGAGGATTATGGTCTTTATATAATAGAAGATGCATGCCAGGCACATGGTGCAGAATATAATGGAAAAAAAGCAGGCAGTATAGGCGACATGGGTTGTTTTAGTTTTTATCCTACCAAAAACTTAGGGGCCTATGGAGATGGTGGTGCAATAGTTACTGATAATGAAGAACTTAAAGAAAAGCTTATTCGGATGAGAAACTATGGCCAGTCAGAAAAGTATCATCATGATTTTGTGGGGATTAACAGCAGGCTAGATGAATTACAGGCGGTAATTCTTCAAACTAAGTTAAAACATCTGGATGGATGGATTGAAAGCAGGCGAAAAAATGCTGAGGTATACACAGAATTACTTAAGGGCTCTGATGTAATTGCACCTGTTGAAAAACCATATTCCAAACATGCTTACCATCTTTATGTAGTAAGGAGTAGAAATAGGGATTATCTAAAAAAGAAACTTCTTAAAAACAATATACATACTCAAATACATTATCCAATACCGGTTCATAAACAAAAGGCATATTCCAGTTTAAATAATGATTTTAGTTTAGATACAACGGATCAGATATGCAATGAAATATTGTCATTACCCATGCATCCATGGATGGACTACGAAGATATTTTAAAGGTCACAGATTGTTTACTGGTGGGTGAGTGAAATTGCCAGTTGTTAGCGTAATAATGCCGTCTTATAACCATGAAAAGTTTATTTTAGAAGCAATTGAAAGCGTTTTAGGGCAAACTTTCAAGAATCTTGAACTGATCATTATAGATGATAGATCTAATGATAGATCCAGGCAAATAATTGAAGAATTAGCCCAAAAAGATAACAGAATTAAAAAAATCTTTCACAAGAAGAATTTGGGCATTTCAAAAACCATAAATGAAGGCGTGGAAAACTCAACAGGAAAATATATTGCATTAATAGCATCAGATGATGTATGGGTAAGTGAAAAATTGGAAAAACAAGTAGAAATCCTTGAAGGAAATGAAAATTTAGTGGTATGGTGTAACTCAGCAATAATTGATTCTAATTCAAATCTTACTGGGGAAATAAGCAGTGAAAAATATAAAAATGCCACTCCCCAGGGATACGTCTTTGAAGATATTATTAACTCATGGATCTCTGGTTCTGGCATTATTATGAAAAGGGAAAACATCAAAGATATGCAGTACAATGAAAATTTGAAATACCTGAATGACACCCAATTTTACGCAGATTTATCTTATAGATATCAATTTTATTATATGAAAGAACCTCTTTCAAAATACAGATTACACGGAGACAATGCTTCATTTGGAAAAATAACAGACATAAAAGGATGGTACCAGGATTCATTGTTACTATGTGTCTACCTCTTTCAAGAATATGGCAGTGAACTATCATACAAAGCCCTTAAAAACATTTTCTACAAAACATGCATAATCCCATTTATGATAGGCACTAAAAATAACGCTTTAAACAAGTTTAACATAATTTACCCTGTAATTATACCATTAACTTTCGTCTCTCTCACTATTAAAACCATTCCCCAAAGAATAAGAAGCAAATAAACAAGGGAATCTAAATATATGTATCCATATTAATTAAAAATCCATTTATATTTTAAAAGTAGGGGTTTATCCCCCTTTTACAGCTTTATTTAACTGTTCGATACTTTTATGCATTATTTTTTCCAGTTTTATACCAAGGTCATCTGAAGTGTCATCTTCCATATAATTCATGGTTAACGTTAGCTTCCCTCTGACAGTTACTACACCAACAACAAGGTCTAAAAAAGGAGAGGAGGAAGTAACGAAATATAATTGATTCAATTTAAGAGAACCATATTCTTTTGAGGTTTTAATTAAGCCTAAATTTGATATCATCAACCCAGGCATATTGTCTATAATCTGGTTTGATATATCTACAGCTTTACTGGTTTTGTTTTGAATGAACTGGGATAGTTTTTCGTACCTGCTGAAACCATTGGGTACCCATCTACCATAAGTGGCGAAATTAATGCCGTCTGTAAGGGTAGGACTAATATAATATCCAATAAGAGGTTCTAAGATTTTATTTCCCTTTAGTTCATGCAATACTTCCTGGTGAAATAAATTTACATTATCTGAAAACGTTTTATCTAAAAGATATTCAAATTCAAATTTGATACCTCCAGCTAAAAGTCCAAAAACCCGTTTAACAGGTTTTTTAAATTTATCCCTTATATTTACCGCAATTTGTATCCTGCGGTTGTTATTATTGGATTCGCCCCCAATGGCATACTTTCCAGCGAGAAATGCTACGGATAATGCAGAGTTAACTGTTACATGGTTTTGATGGCACCAATCTACGAGAGCAGAAGTTTGAGACTCAGTTAATTCTTCTACGATTATTCGATGTTTATATTTTTGAGTGTAAGCCTCATGAATATTCTGGTAATCCTTTTCATCAAATATTACTCTTTGTTTATCCCATTTCCTGTTAATTCTGCTCATTATTAACTTATTTTTTAATAGTTTTAATTTTACTTGAATAGGTACTGCAGGGAAATTTGCAGGTACTGGTAAAATGGGATCTATCCTTTTGACCTTGGCATCTGGACTACTTAATAGAAACATAATATCCTGGATAATATCTGTTAATGAAATTCCATCGCAGATGGAATGCTGGCAAATAACAATAAGATCAGAGATTTCTTCTGATTTTAGAAGTATAAATCTAATTAACGGTCCCCTCTCAAAATCAAAAGGTATATTATGTTCATTTTCAACAATAGCTATCCACTGCCTGTTAGATTTTCTATTAATAACCTTAAGTTGCAATGGTGCAACACCTTCATCTGTAAACCATGCATCATGGTCGCTATCAATAACAACCCGAACTCCCGTAAACGGATGCATTTCAGTAACTTTCTTTAAAACATCAATTAAATCATCTTCCGTGATATTTCCGTTTATAGTGGCAATTATAGCAACATTGTTGGGAATTCTAAAATATTCTCTCATAACTCCCATCTTACATTTAAATTCACTACTCGATGTTTTATCATCTTTTTTCACTTCAAGAGTTTTGAAATTCATAATATCCCCTATTTTTCAACTAATTTTCTGATTATATCATAGTCTCCTTTAGAAAACGTTTTAAAGATAATTAAAAGAGCGAAATATAGGATGGTAGCAAGTAACACAATAATAAAGATATTTAAATGTACTGAAACCATGAATAAGGACATAATAACTGTTGCCAGGGCGGGTTTCCAGATTAATTTGTGAAGAGGGACTTTGCAGATAAACTTGGACAGATAGTAAAAAAGCATGATAAAGTTTACTAATTCTGTAAGTACTGTTACAACTGCAGCACCTAAATAACTGAAGTGGGGTATTACCAGTAGGTTAACGCCTATATTAAAAATCATGTAAATAAAGGTAAGTCGAATTGCTAAAACCTGTTTATTCATGGATATTAAAATTATCCCGAAGGTTGTGGTTAAAAGTAGAAGTGGGACTGTCCAGATTAAAATCTGAAGTGCCGCTACCGACCCTGAAAATGCAGACTGATAAAGAAGCAGAATTATATCATTAGATAGAATAGTGATTCCAGCTGCAATGGGCAGACTTAAAATAATCATATACTTAATAGACTTGACATAAATAAATCGAAACGATTCATGGGAAGAAACATGAAATTTAGAGAGTACAGGAAATATAACAGCACTGTAAACACTGGGGATGAAAAGCAGGACTTCTATTATTTTATAAGGAGCTGTATACAGCCCTACTACTGCATAACCTTGAAATAATGAAAGCAGTACCGTGTCTACCCTAAAAGCAATGGTAGAAAAAATTGAGGCAATGGATAAAGGTAATGCTAAGGCTAATTTGGACTTCCAAAAATTCCAGTTTACCTGCAAACGGGGCCATGGAAATCTGGCAATGTAAATGAAAATAGTATAAACTAAAACTACGCCACTGACTATTAAATAGATTAGAGCAAACCATTCCATACTGAAATTGTTGAATATTCCATAAAATACTCCTGAAAATAGCAGGATACTGTATAAAATTGTCCCTATGGATTGATATTCCATTTTTTCATATGCCTGGAATACTGAATAAAAGAGCTGAGTAAATGACGTTAACAGCATCCAAATCGCCAAAAGGTAAACCACTTGAATGGTCTGGGATGGGTAGTTAAATAAGTTCATAAATAATACAATCAAACCCATTGTAATGGAACTCAAAATTAGTTTAATCACAATAAGATTCCCTGTATAATGGGAAGAAATAGATTTATCTCGTGCAATTTCTCTTACTGCTAATATAGAAAGCCCTAAATCGGCTGTTACTCCCATAATTGTGGTAAAAGATATTCCAAATGTTAAAACACCAAAATCTGCTACACCTAAATAACGGGCCAGGTAAATGGTGTAAAAGAAAGCCAAAATATAATTAATAATTTGGGCAGTAAAAAGAATCCCTGTATTTTTAAAAATTCGTTTTACAGTGTTCATTCATACTCCTCATAGTCATCAAACGTCGCCAAATTTTCGTGGATCCATACCTGGGAATCATATTGGACAGAAATAATGTTTAAATCGGGTTTTGTAAAGATACTTAAAATTAAAGCTATGGAAAATACAAATGAAAGGATTACAAAGCATTCAAACCCTAAATAGTATTCATAGATGGCGCACAAAAGGACTAATATAAATGTCACGATTTGTGCAGAAAATAGTATTCCAGTGTTCTTTACAATTCTTTGTAAGTTGTTCATATTTTCGCTCAGTTTAAGATTTGAATTAATCATAAAATGCTATTTTAAGTTTAATTTAAAAATAAGAAGTAGATTATCACATAAACACCAATTCATAAAGGTGATTAGTCCATTTAAAGAAGTTTTTATTAAATATAAATGATTATTAGGTTTAGACATAGGTTCTAGTGATTATTACATACATCATTACGCATAATCAGATTTTATTTTATACTTGAAAAATGGAAGATGGACAAAATGAGCGATGGTAACAATGATAAAAGTTCATATAGGTTACTTGAAAATTATAACAATTTACTGGAACAATTTGGAAAGCTTAAAAATGGTCATATGGCTGCTAAAGTATTAATCAGAATCGGAGACCTGTATAAGGATCTCATGAACCATGGTAAAGCTATGGAAAACTATAATCTGGCTCTTAAACTTTTTCATGATGAAGATGATACGTGGGGAGAAGCTTTTACTCTTGAATCAATTGGTAACCTTTGGAAAAATGCAAAAATGTATTCTGAAGCGCGTAAATTTTACCAACAGTCATTAGAAAATTTTCAGGTAATTGGAAACTTGGAAAAGGAAAAAAATATTTTAAACAGAATTTCTGGGTGTTATCTAGCTGAAGGATCCATAGAAGAGGCTATAAATGTCCATAAAAAGATCGATGAATTACCGTTGGACGTGGCCCAATTTTTTATAAATCAGGTGCATATTAAAAGGTTGTTAAATGAAATTGATGGTATTCGACCCACAAAAACACAATCTTTAACTTTAATCTGTTATATTTTGATACTCACATTTTCAGAACTGATAACTACGTATTACATGACCTCATGGGGAATTATTATACATGTAATTTTAATTACAGGTCTAGTAATTAACTCCACATTGACTAAATCCGTTAAATTTTCATATCTTTTGCAAGCAATGATTTTATTACCTTTAATAAGGATTATGAGCCTTAGTATACCTGTTATGGAATTGGAACCACTCTACTGGCTGGTCATAATGTCAATACCAGTTTTTGTTGCTATTCGAATATTAATGCAGAGTCAATATTTAAATAAAAAAATGATTGGACTTAACACCCGATATTTACCTTTACAGCTATTAGTTGGTCTTACAGGTATAGGTTTTGGATTTGTGGAATATTTTATACTCCAACCTACAGCCCTTATACCTGATTTAAGTCTTGTGAATGTAATTTTTGCAGGTTCAATTGTGATAATATCCACAGGACTGTTGGAAGAACTGGTCTTTAGGGGAATTATCCAGAAAAATGCAGAAAATATTATGGGGAAAACCTGGGGGATTATTTTTACTTCCTCCCTTTTTGTAGGCTTTAATATCAGCTGGAATTCTCCCCTGGACTTACTCTTCATTTTTGGAATTTCACTCTGCTATGGATATATATTCCAAAAAACGCGCAGTATATTGGGAATAAGCATTTCTCACGGTCTTTGTAATGTTGTTCTTTTCATTATCCTGCCATTTTTCTTATAAAAGAATGTGTTTCAATAGAGAGGAAAAATATGATATTAATTATCAAATCCATGAAAAATAGTGTAAAAATAGGAAATGGTGGGTTAAACAACGTAATTTTCCAATTAAGGAGAAAGAAAATATGATATCAATTATCACAGGCACAACAACTAATGTAATGATGAGTCAGATAATGGATTACAGTATTATAGTGGTGCTTTTTTTATTACTGTTCCTGTCGGTGAGAAATATAATACGTGGGGAAATATCAAACCAACGTCAGGTGGGAATATTGATACGTAATCTTAACATAGTTTCAATACCTCTTCTAATAATGTTTGTAACTATAATAATCTACAGGATATACTCATCTTCACCTTTATTCTCTAATTTGTTAGGGTGATGTAATTGTTCGGTTTAAAGATAATTCATTAAAAGAGAGTTTATTTTTTGTTAAAATATTATTAGATCTTCCTTAATCAAAAATAATATTTTTGATTTAGAATTTTTTTAGTTAATTTTATTTATTAAAAATTGATTATATCTACAATTTTCTTCAAATCTTTTATACAAAAATCTGGATTGAATTGTTCTAAAAATTCTTTAGATCTTATTCCACACGAAACAGAAATAGTAATCATTTCTAATTCTAAACCTGTTTTTATATCTTCTTCAGTATCTCCCACAATCAAGCATTTTTCACCTTTGCAGTTTTTGATCAAATAATCTTCAATCAATTTCTTTTTAGGACCTTTACCGCTGAGTATAGATTTAAAATAGCTCTTTAAACCTAATTTGGATAGTTCCCAGTGGAGATTTTCAGTATTATTTCTCAAAGTAACTAAAACCAGATCAAATTCTTTGTTTAGATAGAATAAGACGTTTTTTATCTCGGAAAAAACTTCATCATACTGCAAGTAAGATTTTTTTTCTATTTTTTGCAGCCATTCCTTCTCAAAACTATCTATAACATCATTTGATAACGATGCAGGTAAAATATCACATGTTTTTATACCGGCTCGTTTCATGTTCCAGAATTTTTTTAGGGAAAGTTTTGATTCTTTATTAGATAATCTTTTTTTATCAAGGATATCGTTATAAAGTTTGTAATGCCTATTGGAAGTATCTAATAAAGTCCCATCTAAATCTAAAAAAATAGTTCCCGATATTTCAACCACCATTTTCGATTGATATACAAATAATGCGTTTAAAGTATAATAATTTAAACATACAGATTTCTACGTTTTTTCAAGTCATTTTCGTATTCACTGATCTTTTTCATGTTAGTTAAAACAGGCTCTGTGTCCATCCCCCTGATCCATGCGTAATCTGAAGGTAATGGATTTATCTTTTTCTTTATTTCTGGTAATTCTTCACCAAAAGCTAATTTTAAATATATATAAGGCATGTTAAGACCTAATTTTGTAAAAAACAGGCTTGTGGTGAAAAATCTGCCGATGTTTATTTCTGTAGGATTTGGCATTCCATTACTATCATAAGTCATATCTACTGACCATACGCCGTGAGGCCTAGAATCTATGCTTAATATAGCTTTTTGAGCTATTTTATCTACTACTGGATCAGATACGGTAATTCCTGTGCCAGTTATCCCTGTAACTCCAGATAATGTCCGATCATTAAAGGCCCAGTTAAGTCTTTTCCTCCCCTGTGCAACGATCAGTTTTCCTTTATCCCATAAAGACATCCATGTAACTGAAGTAGGGCTTAAATATTCTGCTGCCATAAATTTACCCCATCCATCAAAATAATCGATCCAGCTTTTGGCAAAATCTACATTGGACGTGGGCAGTGCTCCATTACCTGCAGCTCCTTTAATTGATCTAATCCAAATTATATTCCCTAAATTTTTGAAAGCTTCCTTCAAATCATGCTCATCATTGATAATCAATGATTTAGGAACTTCAATTTCAGATTTTTCCCAGATTTCACATGATTTTAATTTATTAATGCAGTTTTCAACTGATTCATGTTTAGGTAAACAGGTAATCACATTCTTTTTTTTCAACCGGTTCCTGAATTTGGATATTGCCAGTACTTCGAAATCATTTTGCACATGGATAAATTCGGGTCTATTCTCGTTTATTATATCTTCAAGAATTAAATAATAGTCTTTTTCTTTAGCGTTTGGAATTAAATGACGTTTTTCCACATTTGCCTTGCAGAGATCATAAGGATCGCTGGTCATGCCGATTATAAATAATTTTTCTGATGATTCTCTAATCGATTGGATGAAATTATTTGAAGGAGTTCCACCAGCTCCCCCTACAAGTAAACGTTTCATTTTTTGACACCTTTTTAGATACAATCCATTATAATCTTAAACACTTCCAGTAACCCTGGAAATAAATCAGTTAATTCCTTTCAAGTTCTATTTTTAACTAATAGTCAAAAATTTTCAATTTTTGGGCCACAAAATTTTAATTTTGTTCGCTTTTTTGATTAATTAACTTTTAAAGAATAAATCATTTATTTAATCTGTTTAATCATTTATGCACACATCTACGGGATAGTTATAGGCGTATTTGTGAAGAGTTTCAGAATTTCAAATAAGAGATTATGGGAAGTTTCGAGTGTCTAAATTATCTTGATTCTATGATTAAATAATTAATTAGTTATAAAATAATTAAATAAATGAAACACTGGATATAAAAAGATGTAATTAAATTTAAATAAGTTAAAAGAGGATTGTTTTATCTTATGTCTTCAATTAAAATTATTTTACCCTTTTCAAACTGAAAAATAGATTTACCTTCAAGTTTAACGAGTTCACCTGATTTTACACCAGCTTCTGGGAAATCTGCAGCGATAACGCCCTTAAAACTAATTTTATTTTCTACTGTATTATCGTTAATTACCTGTTCGATTATCTTCATTTCTCTTTTTTCAAACAAGCTTAATGATTGTTCTGACTGACTTTTTAATACGTTTATACCTTTAAGTTGGACATTTACTTCTCCATTTGTAGTATTTTTAAGTTCAACATCTTCATGGACATTTCTAAGCATTTCTTCCACGTTGAACTCGTTGTAGGCTTTAATATATTCATTGATGATCTGTTTCATGCGTTTTTCTTTCATGGTATGCCTCTTAGTTCAAACTGTATTTAAATATTTTATTTTTTTTGCATGTTCACAAAACCGAAGGCTTTGTGGCCGTGAAAATTCTACGAATTTTCACATGTTTGAAAATCTCTCAAAAAACCAAAGTTTTTTTTGCATGTACTATACAGTGCGTACCGTTAACCCTGGCCATTTTATTTCCATTCATCTTAAAGAATTTATTTTCTATTTCTTTTGAATTTAAACTTTGAATCAATGATAAATTTTTACCTTTTAAAAATGGTTCTAATTTTCCCTTTTCTATTCCAAAGGACCATGGTTCATTTGCATCTTTAATCTGTTTTAAAACTTCAGATTCTCCATAATAAATATTTTCTCCCCTTAAAACAGATAAATAAACGTAATCAAAGACTATTTCACTACCATCTCCAGCAAATTGATCTATTACATTGAAGGTACTGTCAATGGCTTCAGGATCTAAATACATTGTTAACCCTTCTAAAATGAATAAGGATCTTTTATTTTTAGAGAATCCTGATTCTATGAGTTTATCTTCAAGGGATTCCTTATTAAAATCAATTGAAATAAAGACAATATTTGGGTCTATTTCAATCCCTCTTTTTTTAAACTGGTTAATTTTAGCTTCCTGTGTTACCGGTGCGTCCAGTTCAAAAATAATTGTTTTTTTATTTAAATCAGAAAATCTAATGGCTCGTGAATCGAAACCTGCACCGAATATCAATATTTGATCAAATTCACTTGAAACCGCTTTTTGAAAAATAGAATCGATGAATTTTGTCCGTGCAATCACGTATTCATACATACCTGGTGGAAATTTGTTTGTAAAAAGCTTTCTAAATATTCCAATTTTAATAATGGGTATAAAAAATTTTGGAAGCAATTTAGGGGCAATGTAATCATTGCTTTTATATAATGGTTGTTTTTCATAGAATGAAGCTGCTCTTGTCATACAGGTAAATTCTGCTGTTCTTGAGGTCTTACTTTCAATTCTCTTTTCTGTTTTTTCCATAATATCATCCTTTCATTAATTTATCAAGGACAGTGACTTTACAGAATTTCATGTATTAACTCAAGTTTAAGGTAATGTTTGATTATTAAATTTTATCAATTAATTCTTTTATTATAGTGGGCCACCATCCTCTTATTCCCCATTCATTTCCCAATCTTACTGCTACAGAATTTCTTCTTGGACTTATATAAAGAATTTGACCGCCTGTTCCCATTGCAAAGTAATCATATTCATGATCATCTATTTTATAACCCCACCATAAGTATTTATAATATGCTTTTCCTGAATTAAGCCATAATCCCCATGGGTGCTTGTTATAATACTTAAAAAAACCGGGAGAATCATTTGTGTTGTTGGCACTGGTTGATTCATGAACCCATTTTTCAGAAACAATTTGTTTACCTTCCCAGTTACCTTTATTAAGGAACAGCCTGCCAAATTTTGCAAGGTCTATTGCCCTTGCACACAAACCACTTTCCATGCGTTCAAATTCATTTTTCATTGAGTCAACAGTGAGTAGTGCAGGACATTCTGTACCGACTTGTTTCCATATTTTTTCTTCAAAAAAAGATACAATTGAGTTATCTGTAACTCTTTTTAAAATTAGGGCAAGTATATGCAAATGATAATCATTGTAATGGAAAAATTCACCTATTTCATCTTTAACATTCAAATTCAACACTAAACTTTTTACATCTGGAGTAAAATACTGTTTAACATCATCTGTCCATGGAAAAATTCCTTCTTTATAATTTATTCCTGAATCCATCTCTAATAAATTCTTGATGGTTAAAGATCCGATTTTTTGTCCCTTAAATTCAGGAATATATTGCTCAATACGTTCATCCAAACTTTTAATAAGTCTCTCATCTATTGCAATTCCTATGAGTGCAGAAGTAATGGATTTAGTAACTGAAAAAAATCTACTTATAGAATCACGATTGTATCCATTAAAATAATTTTCATAAAGGATTTTATCCTCTTTTATTATAATAAAAGAAGTAGTCTTTGAAGATATCATAAATTCGTCAAAGTTAGAAGTCTCTGGTTTACCTTTAACACTATAATCTATTGTTTTAAATAAATTATGTGTTTCTTCTTTAAACTTGAAGACATCTTTAGATGGGTCTATTTGTTTGTATGGAAAATATTGATAATCATTTATAGGTTGTTTAAATTTATTACGGAAAACATACCTCATGTATCTGCTTAAATAAGATTTCTCTGGCAAAACTTTTTTATCAACACTAATTGACATGGTATACTTCCTAAAAATTAAAAAATGGTAATTTTTCTTTTATAATTACACTATAACGATATTACTAAGTCACAGTTTTATTTATAATATTTGCCGGTACATTCTTCAATTGTTATTTCAATTACTCCTGTACCCCTTATCACGTTATCAGGCATCTTTGTTCCTTCTAAATGAGGAGTATATTTTTTCACAATTTTATTTAGCACTGCTTCTTTTAAATCAAAATCATCAACAATTGCTGCGGTTCCCATAATAACAACGCTTTCATATTCTGTATTTACATCACATGGTTTCTCGTCAAGAATAAAACCTTTCATAAAATAAGTTTCAAAGCATACCTTTTCATTAGTCTGAATATTGCTGATTTTCTGTCCTTTTGGCAGTCCGTGGATGTAAATTTTACCTTCATGGTAAGTGAAATGTACAGGAACGACGTATGGATATCCATTTTCATTTATGGTTGCAAGATTACCTACTGGTAATTTGGTTAAAAGTTTGGTTATTTGTTCTTCGCTTAACTGATGTTTTCTCATTCGATATTGCATAAATTATTTTCCTCCTAGTTTAATCATTTTGGATAAATTTCTAACCAAAATAAAGTTTTCATTAACATTTTACTATTATATTTAATTTAAATTTAACTAAAATACATTTAAAATGATTTTTAATGATATTTTTTTCAATTATGAATGTTTTTCAAATTGGAAATATAGAAAGCACTAATTAAGGTTTAAATTTAACTAAAATACATCTAAAATGATTTTATAATTATATTCCTTTCAAATGTGTAGAGTAAAACTAAAATAATATTTAATTTATAAACAATATTTCTTTCAAGCACACAACTTTGAGTGAGAAAATGCAAGAGATAATTAAAATCTATGAAAAACTTTACCAGTTTTACGGCCCACAGGGCTGGTGGCCGTTAATAAACCATGACGGGATAAATCCGACCAAAACAGGAGCTATCAGAGGTTATCACCCTGAAAATTATGATCTACCTACCAAACGAAATCAAATCTATGAAATAATTCTTGGTGCAATTTTAACACAGAATACATCCTGGTTGTCTGCAGAAATGGCACTATTCAACCTCAATGAATTAAATGTAATTGAGCCTGAAAAATTGATGGAGTTAGATGATGAAACATTGAAATCAGCCATTCGATGTGCTGGATTTTTAAACCAGAAAGCGATCTATATCAAGGAAATCACCAAATTTTTTATATCATTAAATGGAAAGATCCCAACAAGAAAGGAGTTACTAACAGTTAAAGGTGTTGGTAACGAAACTGCTGATTCTATTCTTCTTTATGCTTATAAACAACCCCAATTTGTGGTTGATGCATATACAAAAAGAATATTCGTGCATTTGGGCATTGTAAATGAAAATATAAAATATATGGAACTTAAAGAACTGTTTGAATCAAACATACCGGAGGACGTATCTATTTATCAGGAGTATCATGCACTGATTGTGGAACACGCTAAAAGATACTACAGTAAAAAGCCGTATGGAGTGAATGATCCTTTAAAAGAGTTAATGGAAAGTTAATGAGATAAATGTTTATTTTTTTCATCTTGAAAAATGTGTAATTACTACTTAAATTATTCTATCTCAATTTAAAAAAAGTAAAAATCAGTTAATTAACTGATTCTTTTTAATATTTTCATCCGGTAACCTGTTTTATAGTTCCAGCACCGTTTAACTGTTTAGTTACATTTGGATTACCGATATAAGAGATGTCTCCAGCACCATTAACTATGGCATTTAATGAATTGGATACTTTAATAGTCCCTTTTCCAGCCCCACTAATTGTTATGGTTACTGTTTTGCTGGTTAAATTACCGGCATTATACTCTCCTGCTCCAGAAATGCTGATATCCTGATTATTGGCGTTACCTGACAGGAATAATCTGCCTGCTCCAGAGATTATAATTTTAAGTGCATTAACGTTTAAATTAGTTAAATTACCTTCACCTGCACCATTAATATTTATGGTTAAGGAGTCAGTTTTTAAACCGTTAGACTGGATTTTCCCGCCTCCAGAATAACTAATAGAGCTAAGATTTTTCACCGTTAAATAATATTTAACTGGTTTGCTGGGTATTACAGTACGGTTGCCAAAACCAATGGTTAAAATATTGTTATTCACATTAGTTTTGATATCTGGCTGGACATTGTCTTCTGCTTCAACAGTTAAAGATTCTTTATCTCCTTGAGTTATGATCAGTGTACCGGTACCATCGACTGAAACCTGGCTAAAACCGCTTACATTTTTAGATTGGTTTATTATATTCCCAGAACCTGTTGCGTTTTGTCCTATACACCCTGATGCAGCTACAACAGCTAAAATAACTAAAGATGCAATTATATATTTTTTCAAAGTATTTCCCCTCCTGCTTTTATTAATATCTTATTTTTATGAACCTATTATTTCTTTTGATTTTTCAAATTTACCTTTAATTTGTGTATATCCTCTTCTGTTAAAACTGCATTCACGCATACAAATGGTACAGCCGCTGCACAAATCTTTCGCAATATTTGTTCTTGTTTTTCCAGTTTCAGGAGATTTTTCTTGAATAATTGCATTTCCGGGGCAGTTTTTAATACATCTACCACATTTTACACAAAAATCCGGGATCCATGAGTGTTTGTTATGGGTATTTACCGGTAAGTTTTGAATACTTGTAAATATGGCAGATAATCGTTGTCTCGGGCCAAATTCGGGTGTTATAAGCATTCCATGCGCTCCTTTGTAACCTAAACCTGCTTTTTGGGCCAGGTGCGGATATATTACAACTCCACCTGCAGGATGGCTGGCATGAGCAGCAAATCCATTTTCCCTTAAGAATTCTGCAAGTTTATTGGTTTTTTTACCAAGCTCATCATAAGTTACATTACTCATTTCCTGAGTTTCAGGACTTGGAGCAGCATCAACGGCTTTTTTGTCCATTTCCATCATTAAAATAATTGCATTATCAAAAAGGATTGATTTATCTTTGAATATTAACTTAGATGGGACTTTTATATATCCTATATTGTTTATACCTATTGATCCTGCATAATTTTCAAGCTGTTTAATGAAATCATCTTCGGCTTCTATTTTTGGATTTCTAGGATTATTTTTGAGAGATTTAACTGTTATTTCCATATTTTTTGCTATCGAAAGCTGTCTTGGAAGTGTTTTGAATGTTATTTTTAGTTTATCTGGCATTAACTTCCCTGGAGATAATGGTGATGCTGTTACACATCCTTCTATTTCTTTAACACTATTTTCAAGTTTATTGACTTTTGCAAGCCTGTAACCTGCATATTTGTTCTTTATATTGGCCACTATGCTCATTTTATTGCTTCTCCAGACTGTTTACAAAATAATCTAAATGTTTTTCAATCATCTCTTCTATTTTACATGTATCTAAATTATCACTTTTTAAAAGCAGGTATTCCATAAATAAAGTAAATATTGTATATTGAAATTCCACAGCTTTAATATCAGGGTCTATTTTATTTATCATGCCTTTTTTGACCATAATTTCTAATACTGCCTTTGAGAAGGAATAGGGTTCATGAATCAGGCATTTTAAAACAATCGTTCTGGCCCTTTTATCTCGATACTGTTCATTTAGAAGAATTCTGAATATTTTTTCCATCATGGGATCTTTAAAAAGGTTAAGTGTGAGATTTGCCCTTTGCCTGAAAATTTCAGGTGTTAATTTATCTATTTTTTCCAGATCTCTAGCTTCTGGAGGCCTCATTTTTATTAATTCCCTTTTGAAATATTGAAAAACGCAGTCTATTATTTCATCCTTACTTTTATAGTGGCCGTACATTGATGGCTGTTTAATACCAACAACTGCTGCTATATCTCGCATTGATGCAGCATCGAATCCTTTTTGAGCAAAAAGATCAACAGCAGCCTCAAATATTTTTTCTTTTGTCGTTTTTTCTTTTTTTATATTATTTTTGCCTTTATTCATGCTGATCGTATCCTCAGTACTTAAATGAAACATGTACTTCATTCTATCTATCGATAGATAGGTTATTGAAGATACTTATATTTTAGAGTCATATAAACCTATCGATTGATAGGTAATTTAAAAAATATTTAAATCAAGTTTTAGAGAAATGCTGATTTGATTGTAGAATATGCCCTGAAGATTATAGAAAAAGTTATATAATGGATAATCCATTCAATTGTTGAAAATAGTTCTGATGTATTTGTAAAATAAAGACTAATTTGGTATTTTAACTCTAATTCACCATTGAAGCTGGAATGAAACCAATGAATTTTGATAGTATCTTTGCCAGTGTCTTTTTAACAAAATTGGTTTCTGGATCATAGTAATAATATACATCTTTTTCAAACCAACCATGATTCTTCCAGTAGTGATAATCAAAAAATTCGGGATTAGACTCTTTACAACCCATTTTGCCAAAATGGAAAATAACCATGCTAAAAATGCTTGGTTTTGGTCTGCCAGCTATAAGTGCATTATAAAACTTTTTCGCGCATTTATTAACTTTTTGATTAACTTTTTTTACAGGGGTACTAAATTTGGAATTTGGATCTCCATTCTTGATAATATCAAAGCTGCTAACTACATTGAATCCCCATGATTGAAGCGCAAGTTTGAACGGCTTCATCATTAATCCTGATCCTCCGCCCAGACCGGAGGTAGTTAAGATCATTGCATTTTTAAAAAATCTAGGCCGATGACAAACATAGCTGAATCGATCCATAAAATTTTTCATAAGTCCTGAAACATTAAATAAATAATTTGGCGATGTAAAGATTACTCCATCAGCATTCTGCATTTTCTTTTCAAGCATTGTCCTGTCGTCTTTTAAAGGACATAAGTCTTCACCTTTATTAAAACAAATTTGGCAACCCCGACATGTTTTAAGATTAAGATCTTTTAAAAATACATACTCAAATTCAACGGCACCAAGCTGTTTCATACTATCTTCAACTTTTTTGGTGAGTGAATAAGTATTGCCTTTCTTTTTAGGGCTTCCCATTATAGCTAATACCCTCGGAAATTTTATTTCCGGGGCCTCAAAATTTTCAATTTTAAAGGCTTTCATTTTTAATCTCCTATTATGTTTTATCAAATTCGTCTGATATCTTCATGTCTATCCCCCTATTTTAACAGAGAGGAAACAAAACCTGTACAGTCTATACTGGTAGAGTTACCGTTTCGAAGTGTTTTAATAACAGTTTCTCTATTTAGGTTCGATGTAACCTGTTTTCCAAATGACTTTATATCCTCATCATGAAACTCAGATGAGCCAGTAGTTCCAAATACTCCTATTTTTACATTTTCTGGCATGTTTAGTGATTTTAAGTATTTATCAATAGAATTACTTACTTTTCCATAGTACATTGGTCCACCAGCTATGATGATGTCATAACTTGAGGTATTGCTTGCGTTTACACTACCGACACCAGCTAATTCGACTTTATATCCCTTTGATTTCAGACTGTTTGCAATTTCGGTTGCTGCATTCTTTGCTACTCTGGTGACGCCTGGATCATATATGACCAGTGCATTCCCCTTGATTGCCCCTGTTGGGCTAAAAGATTCGGCACTTGTAGCGGTATAACCTGTTAACCCCGAGTATATGACACCTACACTTGTACCTGCACCTATAACAATCAAGCCAATGCCTAATCCTACAATACTTATTAAATCCATTTAAATACTCTCCTTTCTGATTCTCAATCATTCATTCCACATATACCTTAACTTTAGTCTGATTTTCCTCATCTTCCACATCAACAATTTTTCCTTCTGCCCCATCTTTAACATGATTAATAATCTCTTCAATATTAATTTGTTCAAGACCGGATCCCTTTAATTTGGGATTAAAAGTTTTTGCAATCTTTAATCCTATGTTGGCCAATGATAGTGGTATTTTCACGTTTACTTTGGGCTTATCATCCATGGTTTTTACCTTAACCTTTAACCATTTAGCACCTTTTTCAGGTATATTTTCCTCTTGATTCATTTCTAAGGCATTAAGTTTCTCCATAGCTTTTGTTTTATTAATTTTTCTTTCTTCAACCATTTTTAGAATTCTTATTTTTTCTTCTGATGCGTTTTTATTCATTTAAATTCCTCCTTTTTTATTCATCATTCTGTGGTTTTATTACATTCACTATGAACTCTGTATGTTTATCGATGCTTTCCTGGTATTTCTGCATGAAGGAACCAGATGTTTCGCCATAACGAAAAATGAAATAGTCCATATATGCATTTCCATAAAATGATAGGTATTCATGGGCCAGTACCTCTGGATCGAATGGTTTAATGAGTTTATGTTTAACCATAATTTCGAAGTTGGACTTCCAAAATGATAGTGCAGTAACTGTGAATTTGGAATAGAATTTTTTTATTTCCTCGTTATGGTACAGTTCGATGCATACAATCCTCCAGATCTTCTCCATAAAATGATCATTCATCCATTCTGTGGCTACATTGCTGGACAGTGTCATGAATTTTTCCAGCCCCATTGAGACTATTAACTCTTCAGTTTCCACATTTTGGGGTCCAACTATCTCGATTCTCGCCATGGGATATTCAACGATCTTTTCGAGTATTTCATCCTTGCTTTTGTAGTGACTGTACATTGATGCCTTTTTAATGCCCACTGCTTCTGCTATTTCTCGCATAGGTGTGGCATCGAATCCTTTCTGGGCAAAGAGATTGATAGCGGCTTCAAATATCTTTTCTTTTGTTGTTTTTTCTCCTGCACCATTTGTGTTATTTTTATTTCCAGTTATGTTCATCACATCCTTTATCCAACAGGTAGATGATTTATTTGTACATCCGACCGGTAGGTAGCTTACAGATATAATAATATCTTTCATAGTATATAAAGCTACCTACCGATCGGTAGGTAAAGGAAATTTGAGTTGAATTTGAAAACATGTAAATCTTTCTAAAACTATTATGGGCATGCTAAAATTGATAATAACAAATAGGTGCTGGTAAAAAATTATAGAAAAATAAAATATTTTTAGATTTACAAAAAATAAATATTTTTAGGCCTTAAATTTCAAAATAATAAAAATATAAAAAGTATTACGTTCAATTAATTAATAGAAAACTTAAGATGGGTTCAAAAATGGAACGTAAAATTGAAGTGACTCATGTATCTATGGAAATAAATGTTGATTTTGAAAGCTATCGAAAATCATAGATTTTCGATGCGTCAAAACTCCAAAAATCGAAGATTTTTGGTGTATAGAAAATGCGTAGCATTTTCTCTAACTTACAGTTTTGACAGCTTCACTTGTACATTTGAACTATTACTCGGCATTTAGATAGATCTGTATTTGGTGAAACTAATCCAAGTATAATTGAAAAATGTCTTAAAGAGATGAGCGGAGAAGAGGATTTAATGCTTTTTGAAGTTTTAGATCATGGAAACCTTCTGAACATACTCTGATCTCCCAGAAAGGCCAAGCAATACGTCCTTGGAAACCCTCTAACTGCAATTGAGATGACACACCACGATATTAGAGCAGGGCTTTATGCACCCCTGAGGGTGATCGTATATGAAGCTGATAACCAGTCAACTCGAATTGAATTTGATCAGCCTTCCTCCCTCTTTGGACAGTTTAACAATCCAAATGTTACAACTGTTGCCAAATCTCTTGATAAAAAATTGGCGAATTTCATTCAAAAAGCAGAATCAATGGCTAAATACTCAAAATAGTAAGGATATTAATTGATAAAGCTTAAACACGGCAATTAATTACATTGTAAAACTCTATCTTAAAAAAATAGATTTCACTGCCCTACAGGACAGTCCTTAGTGCAGTTAAAACAGACATATTGGGAGCCTAAGGCCAATGCTTGATATAACATCTTAAACTTTTCATCTTGAAGCATCTTTTTTTGCTTCTCAGGGCTGCTTTCTGCAAATTTTGTCCAGAACTGCACATTACCATGAACTCCGTAAGGTTGACTATTAAGAGCACATTTCCCGACATTTGTTTTATTTTCCTCATCCAGAGCATTAACTGGGCACTGATTTATACATATGTCACAATCTATGCAAATTCTTTCTTTAATAGGGATGTCAGGTTCAATATCCAGATCTGTAACAATTGCTGTAAACACTACCTTTGAACCCATTTCTGGGTGAAGTATCAGGTTATTCATGCCGAAGTTTCCCAAACCTGCAGCCAGTGCAGCATGACGGAGTGAAACATATCCTGACGGCAGTCCTGTTTTTTTATCTACATTTACAGGGCCTGCTCCAGGTACAGCCATTACATGAGATTTGAATTCTTTCTTTATAAAGCGGGCTAGTTTATATGTACATGAATGTGAAAAATCTGTTACTATTCTAATGCCAACTGAAGCGAACTGGTCATTTTCACTTTCGCAGTTATCAATCTGTTGAAATGCCAGTACGATAATAGTTTTAGCTGTAGGAAAAAGTTCTTTTATAGAAATAGAATTAGGGCTTTTATAATTTTGGGCTGAAGCAAAACCTATATCATCTACCCCTATTTCTTCTGCATAATTTTTTTCTTTATGCTTGTCCTAAAGGATTCAGTTTTTTCTTTCATATTTTTACTCCTGAAAAATTATTTTTGTAAAATGCTCCAGTTTTAAACATCTGGATCCTGTTCAGCTATACAAATCCCACAAACAGCTCCAGGATTATCTTTCTGGTTCTCTTTTACAGGGCAATAATATATTCCACCTTCCTGTTTGATTTTAAATCCTCCGGGGAAAGGCATTCCTACAGGGTGTACTGGTTCATCCATTATAAATGTGGTGTAGAGAGTGGTTAGCTGATAAATTTTGAAAAAATGGATGTGCTGGTTATGGTCAAGTTCTGCCTGCTTTTGTTGATCTTTTAATATTTTAATAGCTTTTTGAAGTGCGTCAGCTTTTATAAATCCTTCATAATCTTCATTATTATCTCTTATTTCATTGATGCGCATCAGAAATGATTGTATATATGCCTGATCGTACTCTTCACGGTAATTTGCGTTTACATATATAGATTCTTTTTTTAGATAGACAAATGCGGCCATTATATCAGTTATATGTATAGTCCTTGCTTCGTCTTTCAAAGCATTTAATAATGCTTGTTTTGGAACATCTTTGGAAAAGTCAATATCTTCAACCCTCATTGCAACACCTTAAATACTCTATAAAAATTCTTTAAAGTCATAAAAAACTGTGAATTAATATAAAGATTTTTTGTAATACTTCAAAAAGTCTTTATTTTCTATTTAAGACCTTAAATTTTATTTTTATTTTTTATAATTTTGACCCTATACAAATTATTTGTATACAAATAATATTTCAAAAAAGTATATAAATTTTTTGTCAAACTACAGCTGATCTAACACCTTAAGAAGCATCTGGAATTCCTCATCTGGAACCTTATTTCTAAATTCATGGTCAAGATCCTGGGCAATTTCTATCATTTGAGGCCGGATTTCTTTTGATTTTTCAGTTAAACATACAAGAATTGACCTGCGGTCTTCTGGATCTTCTTTTCTTTTTATAAATCCGCGTTTTTCCATCCTATCGAGTATTCCTGTAAGAGTTGAGCCATCCATATCTAACCTGCGTGCCAGGTCTTTGAATTTCATTTCATCTTTATCCCATAATGCACTGAGCACGTAGAATTGAACTGGAGTAATGTTAAAAGGCGCTAATTTGCTTTCATAGTATCGGTGTATCTTACGCCTTACTTTATTGAGTTTAAAGCAGATGTATTTTTCCGGTCCTTCTATATTTCCCATAATTTCAGCCTCTTTAATAAAAAATAATATTTTTTCAGGAATTATTTGTCCTGTTTTTTAGTTTTTTATATCAAGTTTATACTTTTATGATTAAAATACTTCAGGGAAGATATGAAAATTAAGAAAATTTAAGCTTATTTTAAATATTACAATGATTTAGGCTTAATTTTCCCTAATTTTAAAGGTTCAATAATTGCTGCCCCTACAAGCAGCCCTAATGAAATAGCAACTACTGTCATTACAACTGCTGTAAGATTATTGACAGCCGAAAAGTAATTTTGACCTACCAGTGAAGCTATACTAATGAAACCTACAGATCCTGGCACTAAAACCCAGAATGCAGGCAATATTGATACAAAACTTGGAGTCCTGATGGGCGAACGCCCTACAAGAGTCCCGCTGATGGTCATAAGAAGTGAACCTAAAAAAGCTCCTGAAAATCCCCCAATAAAATAGTTTCCAAACTGCTGTCCAAAAAAAGCTATGTAAAGAACTAACAGTATCCAGGGTAAGTCTCTGTTACGTATAGACATGAAAAAATACATTCCAATTGCAAAAATCAGGATCCCAATGAATGGTATCCATCCCTGAAATATATTGAATGCTGGAGCGGTTATAACTTCTTCTTGTGGTAAGCCTATTATCTGCATTCCTATTAAAACTCCAAAAAGAAGTAGAAATAGAATAGCTATTCCATAAATGACTCTGCTGGAACCAGAAATTATATTTCCTGATGCAAGCTCGAACATCCCTGTTGTAAATGTAGCGCCGGGTAAAAAATAGGCTAAAGCGGGAATCAACACTGCAATAGATCCTGCTATTAATCCTTCCTTAATCTCCCAGAATATAAAAACTGAAACAATTAATGCAGCAATTACTGGCAATATAAGTGCAAATCGAGGACGATTTTTGCCTAAAATTATCAGTAACCCAACAATTGCTCCTGAACCTCCTGATGCAAGTAACTGTTGTGGTGTAGGTTGTAAAATCATTCCCAGGCCTACGGCAAATAATATATAACCAATGAATATGCCGATTGGACCAAAACGGTGTTTTTGGGAAAGTATTTCTTCAACACGTTTTTGCCCTTCAACTGGAGATATTTCAGCTTTTTCAGCCTGATAGATCAGTTCATAAAGTTTTGAAACTTGATGTAAGGGTAAGGAGCCTGGTAATTGATTAGCTGCAGTTAAAGGCGCTGATTCTTCATTACCAAGTTTTATGAGTAAAACAGTAGGAAATACAATTATCTCTGCTTTAACATTATATGCTTCTGTAATATCTTCTAAAATGGACTGTACAGCTGTTACTGAAATCCCTGCTGATATTAAAGCTTTACCAAGTTCGATTAAAAATTCAAACATTCCATGTATTGATTCACCGTCTTTGGTATTGACAGCAGGGGGTACTGACTTTAATTTTAATTTGTTATTTTTATCCATTATAAAACCGATTTGCTATTATAAATGCGTTTTATCTGGTTTCCATTAAAAATATATGATTTCAGTTATATCAAAGTTAGTTATAATTAACTTTATTAATTTATATTAATTTATTTGTGCTGATCTACTCATATATTTTTAAAAGAACCCGATAGAATCATGTACCCTATTTATATTCAATATGCCATATTCATAAATAATAGGAACTTATAAATATTTTCTATAGTGAATAATTCAACTTATTTGACTGATAAATTTAGACAGAATTAATCACTTAACTAATCTTTAAAGCATATAATGCTATTTTAAAAATTAAATAGTTTAAAATATGCAGTTATTCACTACAATTAACGATACCAGTGATTAAAATGCAATTTCCAATTACAAGAATGAGAAGACTAAGAAAAACTCCCCAAATAAGAAATATTCTAAGTGAAACAAAACTAAATCCTGAGGATTTTATTTATCCGATGTATATTAAAGAATCTCTAAAAGACGATGAAAAAGAACACATCGGTACCATGCCTGGTCAGTACAGATATTCGTTGGATGCAGGTATTGAAGAGGCAAAAAAGTTAGAAGAGTCAGGTTTATCATCAATTCTTCTTTTTGGGATACCAGAAGAAAAGGATAAAATAGGATCATCATCTTACCAAAAGGATGGAATCGTTCAAAGGGCTGTTCGTAAATTAAAGGAAGAAACAGATTTAATTGTCATAACTGATGTATGCATGTGCCAGTACACTTCCCATGGGCACTGTGGAATAATCCAGGGTAATGAAATAGTTAATGATGAAACACTTGAATATTTATCTAAAATTGCTTTAAGCCATGCTGAAGCTGGTGCTGATATGGTAGCTCCTTCTGATATGATGGATGGTAGGATCGATGCAATAAGGGAAACTCTTGATGTAAACGGCTATGACGATACACTTATAATGTCCTATGCTGCTAAATATGCTTCTGCTTTCTATGCTCCATTTAGAGAAGCTGTAAGCTCTGCACCATCTTTTGGCGATAGAAGAACTTATCAGATGAACCCTTCAAATATTGATGAAGCCTTAAGAGAAGCAGAACTTGATATGATAGAAGGGGCAGATATATTAATGGTTAAACCTGCAATAGCTTATCTTGATGTGATAAAAACAATTAAAGAGGAATTTAAAATGCCAACTGCTGCTTATCAGGTAAGTGGTGAGTATTCTATGATTAAAGCAGGTATGGAAGCTGGATATATTACTGAAGATATCATATATGAATCTTTACTATCTATTAAACGTGCAGGGGCAGATCTTATCATTTCTCATTTTGCACCTGAGTTTTTAAACGGTGAAATATAATAGAAATAGAATAAACAAAATGAAGATAATTGAGGAGTTAACATGGATTCAGAGTTAATCGGAAAAATAGCACAGATTGCATCAGTTCTTGAAGTCAGCGGCCATCCAAAACCAGGAAATGTTCATCGTACACAGGATTTTGATGATATGGTATTTGAGGATTTCCTGATAAGTGGTGTAGTTATTGGAGATTTAATGAAAAATGCTGCCGAAAGGGGAAATAGATACAGGAACGATGATTCATTACATAAAATTAAGTTGGGGGAAATTATAAAGGAAGCGATAATTGAAACTGATAAATGGATTGGAAACAATACAAATTTGGGAATAGTTCTACTCTTAACTCCATTATCTGCATCTGCAGGTATGAGTCATAATTTAAATGATTTAAGAAAAAATGTGGGAAGAATAATGGAAGCAACAACTTCCCAGGATGCTTTAGATCTATACGATGCTATAAATCTTGCAGATGCGGGAGGAATGGGTGAACAGGAAGAATTGGACGTTGCAGATGCAGAAGCACGTGATAAAATTATAAACGAAGATATCAACATGTATAGGGTGCTTCAAATGTCTTCTAAATGGGATATGTTATCATATGAACTTACAAATAGAATGCCTGTAACATTTGGAATCGGTTTCCCTACATTTAGAACCACTAAAATGCAATACGGAATAAACAAGGCAACTGTCCAGACGTTCCTTACCATTTTATCCAAAAAGCCAGATACTTTAATTTCAAGAAAATACGGCGATGACATGGCAAAATTAGTATCTGCAGATGCAGATTCCGTACTTCAAAGTGGAGGTATATTAAACCCTCAGGGAGAGCTTTTACTCAGAGAATTAGATAAACAACTCATGAGAAATAAGCTCAATCCTGGAACTACTGCTGATATAACTGCTGCTTCTATTATGGTTGCATATTTAGATGAATTTGGATTTTAGACAAATTTTCAGTTTCATATAAAATTTGTTGGAAAATGTTTAACACATTTAATCCATAAATTAAGTGATAAAGATTATACTACCTCAAGATGTGGCTGATTGATTCTAACAAATTATCGTTTTCATGTAATAGTTTGTTGGAAAATGTTTAACACACTTAATCCATAAATTAAGTGATGAATATTATACTGCCGTAGGTAGATTATTATTTTATAAGGAGTAAGTAGCATGCTTCAAAATATCATCGATGAATTACATATATATGAAAAAAAGGTTTTAAAGGGATTAGAATCCTTAAATTATGAATCAACACCTGAAATAATAGCTGAAACTCAGGATATGAATATTAAATCTGTAATGAGTGCAGCAGGTTCTTTAGAATCTAAAGGACTTATAGAAGTGCAGAAAGATGTTGATGAAATAATCAGTTTAAGTGACACTGGAAAAGAATACGCTGAGGAAGGTTTACCTGAGAGAAAAATATTAAGGGTCTTAAATGATAAGAAATCCATTCCTATGAAAGATATGGGTAATGAAGCTAATTTAGATCCTTCTGAAGTTAAAGTAGCCATAGGATGGTTGCTTAAAAAGAAATGGGCCCTAATTGATAAAGGAACTGTAAAAATAACAGAAGAAGGAAAAGAAGCAGTATCTAAAGAATATAAGGATGAATTGCTGTTAGATAAACTTTTAGAAACAAATAAAATGCTTCTTTTTAACCCTACTCAATTAATTAAGGAAGGGTTCGATCTTTTAAGGAAAAGAAAAGGGATAATACAGGTAAAAAAAGAGCATAAATACAAGTTAAAAGTTACAGAAAAAGGAAAACAACTTCTTGATATGGGAATAGAAATCAGGGAAGAGGCAACTCAGTTAACCCATGAACAATTAAAAACAGGATCATGGAGGAACTTGAAATTTAGAGGCTACGATATTCATGCTGAATATCCTGATTTTTTCCCTGGAAAAATGCATCCTTTGCAGAGAACAATTGAAGATATAAGGCAGATCTTTCTTAAAATGGGATTTACTGAATCGAGGGGATCAATTTTAGAATCTGCTTTCTGGAATTTTGATTGTCTGTTCCAGCCTCAAGATCACGCAGCACGTGAAATGCAGGATACATTTTATATCAAGGAACCAAAAACTGTGAATCTTCCGTCAAATGAACTTGTAGAAAACGTTCGTAGGGCTCATGAAAATGGGGGAACTACAGGTTCTGAAGGATGGGGATATTCATGGGATGTCAATGTTGCAAAACAGTCAGTGCTAAGGACTCACACAACCTGTTTATCTACCAGATATTTGGCAGAACACGAACCTCCCCTCAAGATGTTTTCAGTTGGTAGAGTCTTTAGAAGAGAAACTATAACTTACAAGCATCTTCCTGAGTTCCACCAGGTTGAAGGAATCGTAGCTGCAGAAGATCTAACTTTTAAAAATTTACTTGGCTATTTAAAGGAATTTTACCGTAAATTAGGATTTAAAGCCCGATTCAGACCGGCATATTTCCCGTATACCTATTTATCTGTTGAATCTGAAATTTACCTTCCAGATAAAAAAACATGGATAGAACTTGGAGGATCGGGAATGTTTAGACCAGAAGTTTTAGAACCTCTCGGAGTTGAAACACCTGTTGCAGCATTTGGTATTGGGATAGAAAGGCTTGCAATGTTAAGGCTTGGTATTAAAGATATAAGAATGCTTTATAAGAGTGATATCGGCTGGTTAAGAGATTTACCTGTTACAATGGATTAAGTTTGACTTTTTTCAATTACTCCATTTTTTAATTGTAGGTAATTACAAATTATACAAATTAATTTTTTATTTTTAAATAATTGTGGCTGAATATTAAAGCTTTAATTTTAGATATGCATTTCTAACTTTTTAAGAAGTAGCTCTATATTTATATATTATAATGAGTGTTGCAGCCCCTAAAACACTTCCTACAGCATTTGGAACTATAATAAATGCATTATTTATTCCAAACCCATACATAACCCAGAATATACCGTTTATTATCATCATCCCATATATAATTGGGGAAACTCCATGGGATGTTTTATCTTTTATAATGTCTCTGATCTGGTCAACTGGACTTATAAACATTATTATGGTTATAATACTTGCAATTAGACCTATGGTTTGTATGTCCATTTATATAAACCCTTATTTTTTATTTATTATATTATAAGATACTATAAATTTTAAAAGAAATCATTATTCAGTTTTAGAAACCATGTAGCTACGTTTTAAGACTTGTTTTGCTATTTATTGAACTTAGAAATTAGCCTTGGTAGTATTTAGTAAGTTTAAATTAATAAAAATAAGTTTTGATCTCAAATAAAAAAGTTAAATAAAGAAATTTTAACTTTGAAGAAGCGCTTTTCTCAGCTCTCTTACAGATTCTGTGATTAAATCAACTTTTTCTACAGTAATGTTTCGCTCCTGCAGATAAGTTGCAAGTTGTACTGGAGTTATTGTTTCTTCCACATCTAAAAGGAGAGCATCTGCTTCATGTGAAATTGCATATGCTCCATAGTCAGCAAGTGCTTTAGCTGCAGCTTCTAAATCATCTGTTTTAACACGATATGACCGCACTTTTTTTTCAACATCTGCAACATCAATATTCATCCTTTGAAGCTGGATAAGAATATGCTTACTTAGTGTTTCTTCCATGATATCTAAATCTATGCTGTCTTTCTTTCGGTTTATTCGGACTGCCTGCGCAATTTGGGCTAAATCTCTCGCATGAGCAAAACTCGGCATTAAACCTTCTCCACCCTTAGAAATAGGAGTATACACATTTAAAAACCTTTCTACAGCTTCTTCACTGTATGTTTCATCTAATTCATCTAAATTTTTCCTGAAAACCTTTGCCAATTCATCAAGGGGAGGATTTTTAAGGAAAATGTGCAGTGGAGCTCTTCTTAAATGAGCTTCATCCATTATGCTTATATCTAAGTTAGTGGAAAAAGCAGGTATAAAATCACTCTGAACAATTACTGGAACTCCCCTCACATAAATAACATCTTTTTTATTCTCCATAGGTACGATAAGCCTGTTTAAAAGGAGTTCATGATCATCACGCTGTCTTCCAAGGTCGTCTATTAAAAGTACTCCACCGTTTGCTTTTATTATTGGAGAAGTCTCATAGACACCTTTATCAGGATTATAATTAGTTTCAAGTTTATTTAAACTGAGTTCTGCACCCGTTAGCACAAAAGGGGCACGGATTTTAACCCATCGTGGATCTTCAGGTTGTTCGGAAGTCGCTTTATGAAAATCAGGATCATAAAATTGGACTACTGCCCCACCGAATTCAATGAATTTTGGAACTACAAGTGGTGGAAGAAGATCTGACATTTTACTTACTGTAAATGTTTTACCTGTTCCAGGAGGTCCATAAACAAAGATACCTTTACCTATGGTACATGATTCTAACAACACTCTTTTGGCGTGTTCTACACCTACAACATCCTGGAAAGTCTCTTCAATAACATCTTCTGGTATCATTATAGGGTGGCGCCCTTTTAATTGGGCCTCCATCATTTTGTAGTAATCATCATAGGAAACAGGTGCCATACCTATATATGGGTTTTCTTCAAGTGCCCTTCTAGCTTTTTCATGTCCCTTTTTTGTTACTGTATACTCAACACTTGAAAATAGAAATCCTCCACCAGTAGGTGCACAAAATCCATCTTCTTCTAACTTTCTTAGATTTTTTTCTAAAATATCCCAGTGAATTCCTGTCATTTCGTTCATTCTACTGGTTTTAATAGTTCCATAACTGGATATAATTTTTAAAATTAAATTTTTAACGAAATTTTCTGAGAGCTTAAGGTCTTCGATACATTTTGGCTGTTTAAGAATCTTAAATATCTCTTCCATCAACTCATCATGATAATAATTCATTTAATCACCTGAAATAACTGAAAAATTATTTTGTATATTATTGTCACTATTTAATAAACTTTTAAGATGATAATGTGCATTTTCAGTTTATTTCCCTCTAAAATCTCTCAAAATTATATGTTTTGTGGCATGAAATCTATGATTTTAGAAAATACTCTCGAAAATCCGTAGAATTTTTGGAGCCATTGAATGCTGTCAAAATCATTGATTTTGATGCATGCGAAAACGAAGTTTTCGCGGTTGAGGAACTACATTCCTCAAACATCGGAAATCCGCGATTTCCGAATGTTCAGGAAATCTCTCAAAAATTCGAAGAATTTTTGGAGCAGCAAATCGAAGATTTGCATGCTACGATTTCCTTCAACAT
>JAEZKE010000077.1 GCA_023436175.1 Methanobacteriota archaeon | reverse complement strand
TCATCTGGGACTCCAGTTGTCTTTGAAGAAATGCGCGCTCTGAGGTTTAGTACCCAATGATGATCAATTGGAGTACTGAGACAAGAGAAATCCTAGGATCTGGGTTCAAATCCCGGTGACCCCACTACTATTTTTAATTTAGATCATCAAAAGGTGATTGAATTTGAAAAAAATAAATGATATTATCATGATTGAAGGAACAGGTTACGATTCCAATATCTACGTTTTTGACAATGTTATAGTCGATACAGGAACTGGCGAAAATATTGATTATATACGTAAATCCCTCAAAAGTGCAGGAATCAGTATCCACGACCTTGAACTTATTGTTAATACCCACAATCACTACGATCACATAGGCGGCAACAAATGCTTTGATTTAAAGGTTGCGATGCATGTAATTGATGCTGAAGCTGTTGAAGAAGGAGATGATGATGCAACAGTTGCCAGTATGTTTGGAAAATCCATTGAAGATATGAAAGTGGACATTAAATTGCAAGAAGGAGATAAAATCCACGATTTTGAAGTCATTAATACTCCGGGACATACCTACGGCAGCATTTGCTTATATAATGGCGAAACTCTCATATCTGGAGACACTGTTTTTGCAGGGGGAGGTTTTGGGCGAACTGATATTGGCGGGAACATGAATAACATGATAGAATCCCTTGAAAAACTCAGTAAGCTTGATGTAAAATATTTACTTCCAGGACACGGCCCATGTACAGATAATGGTTCCCAGCATATCAGAATGTCCTATGAAATGTCAAAAAGGTTTTAATTATAGGATTTCATCATCATTTAAATGTTCATTTTAAAATGTCAGAATAATAATAAAAAGTTTTTACAGTAAATTCTTAGTGTTATCTAAGAATATACTCCTACAAGCTATTATTTTGTTAGTTCAAAAAAAGAATAGTTAGCGAATCTTATTTTGTAAATGTTTTTACAACATCTTTTACAGCACGCGTTTTAACGAGAATTGATACTTTATCCCCCTCATTCAAAACCATATCTGCCTTAGGAATGGTTATTTCACCATTTTTATACAGGGCTACGATTATATAGTCGTCTGTAGGGTTAATTTCATTGATTCTCTTTCCTATAACTTTATTATTCTTTACTGTAAGGTCCAATATTTCAGCATCCCCTTTTCCAATAACGATTAAATCAGCGACCTTTGGTCTTGTTATTAATTTCTCAAGGTAACCTGCTGCTGTAAGCTCTGGACTTATAACATCATCAATTCCCACTTTTCTAAATGCCTCTTCATGATCAGGGTTACTTAGCCTTGCAATAATCTTAGGGATATCATATTGTTTTACAAGTATACATGAAAGAAGATTGGCCTCATCATTCCCCGTAGCAGCAACAAAAACGTCTGCTTCACTTACATTTGCCTCTTCCAGTGTTTTTGTGTCCGTACCATTACCACAAATAACTAATGCATCTAATTCAGCCGCCGCATTGCCGCATAAGCTGTCATCATTTTCAATGAGGGTTACATCGTGCCCTCGACTAACTAAGTTAGATGCAAGATTTAGTCCTACCCTTCCTGCACCCATTATCACTATATACATCTTTACGCCTCTATTATGAGTATTTTAAGGATAATAAAATAATATTTTTATAGTTAAAGGTTTGTTTTTATTAGTTAATTCAATTAATTTATTGAATCATTAGACTTTCAAATATTTCTCATCATACTATAAAAATGTATATCTAATAATAAATTTTTAACTTTCATACTTCCAAGTAAATGAAATCAACCCGCAAGCAAGTGAATTGTAAATATCACGAATTACGATTTTTTAAGATATATACATGTTAAATTAACTAACTTTATAATTTAATGAATGTTATAAATTAATAAGCATATCATAGACATAAAGATGTATATATAATCCTTCAAATTATGATTTACTTAATTTAATAATTTGATAATTAAAAATATAACAAATTAAGATAATGGCATACCATTTCTTAAAAGTTAATTGTTAACTTAAGTTATTAAGATAAAATGGAATGAGAATAGTGTTTTATTTCACTTCTGATTCCATGAAATCTTTTAAGTCCCTAACTGTTGACATGAAACTTGCAGGGAACACTATTGTGGAATTTTTTTCACTTGCTATTTCAAGCAGTACCTGTAAGTTACGTAATTGAAGCGCTATTGGATGTGCAGTTATTATGTCCGCTGCATCACCTAATTTTTGAGCTGAGAGGAACTCACCTTCAGCAGAAATAATTTTAGCTCTTTTTTCCCTCTCTGCCTCGGCCTGTCTTGCCATTGATCTTCGCATTGTTTCAGGCAAATTAATATCTTTAATTTCTACAGCCGTAATCTGTACACCCCAAGGTTCGCTGTGTTTATCAATTATCTCCTTAATCCTTTCATTTATCTTAGAAGTCGAAGATAACACATCATCTAAAAGGAATTGACCTATTACATTCCTCATAGTGGTCTGAGCAATCTGATTAACCGCCCGGTTATAATTTTCAATTGCAACAACTGCATCATATGCATTAACAACTTTAAAGTATGCAACAGCAGCCACGTCAATTGACACATTGTCCTGGGTTATTATTCTTTGAGATGGAATAGGCATAGTGACTATTCTAAGAGATACTTTTTCTAATCTATCAACTACAGGTATAATAAGTTTCAAACCGGGATCTTTAACCCCTATTACTCTACCAAGCCGAAAATGCACTCCTCTTTCATATTGATTTACTATACGTATTGAAAGTCCTAAAATGATTAAGATTATAATTCCTACAATAAAAAGCGTTACTAAATCTGCCATTTTTATAACCCCCTACCAAACTGTAGTCCTGTTTTACATTGTTAAAATATTATTGTAGAAACTACCTATTAAATATGAAGATTAAAGTATGACAAGATTTAGAAAATAATTTTTTTTGATTAATATGCCCCTAAGGTACATATACAAAAATTAGTACTGTTTTAAAAATTTAAACCATGTTAAATTAAGTATCAAAATAACCGTTAAATACAAAAAAATGTTATTAATTTAAAAAAAAGAGTGAAGTGTCGTGAAAATCGTTATTTTCATGAAACTTAAATTAATTAATTTAAAATCAGTTTATTCAACATCTTCAACTATATCAGCAAAACCGAAGTTTCTTCTTGTTGAGTTAATTTTGATTTTAACTTCATCGCCGAGTTTTGCTCCAGATACAAAGACAACAAATCCTTCTATTCTTGCGATTCCGTCGCCATCTCTTCCAACATCTTCAATTTTAACATCGTATTCGTCTCCTACATTAATAGGAGCTGAAGGTCCTTTATTTGAGAAATTATCTCTTCCGTAATTATTTCTAAACAATTCATCACATCCTAATAAGCTAGAAAAACTAGCCTAAACTAATCTTTATTTTAAAGATATATAAATATTGTTATTGATAATTTCAAAAATGTTGAGTTTAGGTAGAGAATGATCAAATTTTATACAATTATTTACATAAATAAAAATATGATTGGGATAATGTCAGATTCACATGATAATTTACCTGCAATAAGAGAAGCTGTCAAGTTCTTTAATGAGGCCAAAGTAGAATTAGTAATACATGCAGGAGATATGATTTCACCATTCACAGCCAAAGAAATTAAAAATCTAAATGCAGAATTTAAAGCTGTATTTGGGAATAATGATGGTGAAAGAGATGGTTTAAGGCACTTTTTTAAAGATATTTGTTACCATAGCGATTTTAAAGAACTTGAATTGCATGGAAAAAAAACTGCAGTTATTCATGGTACATTTGAAGATATAGTTACTGCTCTCGTTAAAAGCGGGAATTACGACATTGTAATAAGGGGACATACCCATAAACTAGAAATTAAACAAGGAAAGTGCATGATGATAAACCCCGGAGAAACATGTGGATACTTATCTGGCAAAAAAACTGTTTTATTGCTTGATCCTGAGGATTTAAGCTATGAAACTATTGTTTTATGATATTCACTAAAGATAATTTATACATTTTTTATAATGGTTTTAAAAAGTTATATAGTATGTTATATACATTATCAAAATCTTAAATTAACTATCTGATAATTGAATATATTATAAATTTAAGATTAACTAAATGATAATCAATATTTGAACTTTATGAATGATAAGAGAAGAATAAACGGGCAAAATTATGAAACATAGCACTTTACTTTTAGCACTTGTAGGAATTGGAATTCTCATAGGTATGATTCTGATTATAGGGCCAAGTAAAATTATAAGTGCTGTTGAATTAGCAAATCCATGGTATTTGATTCTTGCAGTCCTTATACAATTTGCAATTTATGGCCTCTGGACCCAACGATGGGCAATAAATATAAATTCCGTAGATATTAGCATTAAAAAATTTCATCTTCTCCCCATGTTACTGGTTGGAATGGCGATCAACAATATAACCCCCAGTGGAAGAGGCGGCGGAGAACCTATAAGAGGATATATATTAAGCAAATATTCAAAGGCTTCCTTTGAAAAGTCTTTCGCAACAGTAGTAGCAGATAGAGGACTTGATACCTTTCCTTTCATGGTTTTAGCAGTTTTTACTATAATTTCTATAGTTTTGTTTATGAGTTTATCCAATTTAGTTGTACTTGGACTTATAATTGCAGTTGCAGCTTTACTTATACTATTCTTTATAGCACTATACATGTCCTTAAATAAAGAATTTGGGAAAAAAGCCACATTATGGCTTGTAAGACTAATAAAACGATTTTCCAGAAAAGAACATAGTACACTTGAAGAAAAAGCATTGACAGTTATTCATGGCTTCCAAAACAGCATGCGAACCATGATAAAGGATAAAAATGTTTTGATGTATGGACTTCCAATTTCTTTTATGATCTGGATCTTAGAAATATTAAGGGTTTATGTCGTATTTTCTGCATTTAATGTGGAGGTATCCCTCATATTAATAGCAGAGGTATTTATAATTTCTACTCTGTTAGGAATGATCCCGCTTCTTCCAGGAGGTTTAGGAGCTGTTGACGGAGTCATGATAATTCTATTTTCTGCTGCTGGCATTCCACCATCCATAAGTGCTGCAGCAACTATAGTTGAAAGGTTAATTTCATTCTGGATGACCACCATTATAGGTACTGCTGTACTTCCCTATTTTGGATCAGGTGTTGTAGATAAAATTTTTAATAAGATTACTTAGCTTTAGCTTAATTCATCACCTGAATCAGTACTAATTTTTAATAAAAAAACTCAATATACAAATTTTTTTTCTCTTTATCCGTTTTAAATATGATTTTGATACTATTTTAAATATTATTATTTATATACTCTAATAGTATCCTAAATTAGAGGAATCGTGCATGAACGATGAAGATATGTTTAAAAAACAGATTGAAAAATTTGAAACCCATTCCAATATTGAAAAAAAAATAAATGAATATGTTAGTTCAGAAGAAGAATTAACTTTAAAAAACAGTATTTTAGACATATACACTGATCCTATTTTTCTGCATGATATTAAAGGAAATTTTGTTTATGTAAATGAAACAGCCTGTAAATTCTTAGGTTATACTAAGAATGAATTGATGAAAATAAATCTTTATGATCTAAATGTTCCCGAATTTTCTCAATTAAATATCCAAATAGAGGAAATTATGGAAAAAAAAGAATTAAGATTCCAATCTGCCCATTTTAAGAAAGATAAATCAATTGTACCTGTAGAAATATGTTCAAGACTTATTGAATCGGGAAATAAGAAACTTATTTTAAGTATTGCTCGCGATATTACTGAACTTAAAAAGACTGAAAAAAATTTAAAATGGAACATTAATTTACTTCATTCTGTGGCTGAAAATTCTCCTCTATCTTTTTATGTCGTAGATAACAAAACAGATTCTATTTTATACCTTAATTCTAACTTTTGTAAATTATGGGGATTAGAATACCTTGAAAAAGAAATAAAAGAGGGTAAACTTAAAAATGATGATGTTATCTTAAAAATACTGCCATTAGTAAATGATAAAGAATTCTTTATTAAAACATGTAAACCTCTTCAAAATGAAGAGAACAGATCAATTTTAGAAGATGAAATTTCACTTACAGATGGTAGAATTATAAGGCGCTTTTCCACACAAATTAGAGATAATGAAGACCGTTATTTTGGCCGGTTGTTTATATGTGAAGATATCAGTGAACGTAAAAAAATTGAAAATTCTATTAAAGACAGAGAAGAACATTTAAGCCTAATTACAGATAATATGTTAGATTTAATGTTTCAAGTTAACCGGGAAGGAATTTTTGAATATGTAAGCCCTTCCATTAAAGAGTTACTTGGATATGAGGTAGAAGATATTATCGGCAAAAGGGATTATGAATTTATGGGCATGGCCCATCCAGATGATTTTGAAGTAATTATAGATACACTCCAATTAGTTATCAAAAATTTAAAACCGAATAGAGTACAGCATAGACTTAAACACGCTGATGGACATTATATATGGGTAGAAACCGTTGGAAATCCGCTTTCGGATAATAAAGATGAATTTTCAGGCGCAGTATATATTAGCCGCGATATTACAGAACTTAAAAACGTTGAAAATCAGCTCAAATCCTCTTTAGAAGAGAAGGAAGTACTTTTGCGGGAAATTCATCATAGAGTTAAAAACAATATGCAGGTAATAAGTTCTCTTTTAAACCTTCAATCTCGATATCTAAATGATGAAAAAACAGTTAATGTTCTTAATGAAAGCCGAAACCGAGTTATATCTATGGCAATGGTTCATGAAGAGCTTTATCGATCCCATGACCTTTCAAAAATCGATTTTGCAGATTATATCCAAAGATTATTATCTGCACTTTTCAGTTCATACGGAGTCGATAGTAACGTTATAATACCAGAAATTAATGTAGAAGACGTTCTTTTAAACATTGACGTTGCAGTTCCCTGTGGTTTAATCATAAACGAGTTAGTTAGTAATTCTTTAAAACATGCTTTTGTGCAAAGGCAAAAAGGGAAAATATCCATTAAATTCCATCCTTATGGTGAAAAATATTTACTTACAGTTTCAGATGATGGTATTGGAATTCCAGAAAATATTGATTTTGAAAACACGAAGACTTTAGGTTTACAATTAGTAAATACATTGGTAAAACAGTTATCTGGTGACATAGATATTTGTAGAAATACAGGGACATTAATTAAGATTGTTTTTTAAAATTTTAGATTATTTAATATTCAAAAATGTACTATTTTAATTAAATGAAGTGATATTCAATAATTAATCCAATAACTAATTGTCATGATCAAATCTATTTTAAATTAATCAAAAAACAAATGGAAAAATATATAACTTCTTTTTAACTGACTATCAGACGGTGATTATCATGGAAATAAACGGAGTAGAAATAGAAGATACTTTTGCTGAAGCATTTGGAATACAGGTTTCACGCATACTTGTAACTGCAGCTACCAAAAAGCTAGCTAAAATAGCAGCAACAGAAGCAACCGGTTACGGAACATCAGTTATCGGATGTCCTGCAGAAGCAGGAATAGACTGCTATGTCCCGCCAGAAGAAACCCCTGACGGAAGACCAGGTTACATGATCATGATTTGCAACATGAGCAAGAAAAAACTTGACCATGAATTATTAGAACGTGTTGGAATGTGTTTACTCACCGCTGCAACAACCGCAGCATTCGATGCTCTTGATGATGCTGACGAAAAACTAAACGTAGGATTCAAACTGAAATTCTTCGGAGACGGATTCGAAAAAGAATTAAACATAGACGGAAGAACAGTTTATTCAGTGCCAATCATGTCTGGAGACTTCTTAGTTGAAGGAGAATTCGGAATTAAATCAGGAATAGCTGGAGGAAACTTCTTCATAATGGGAGACAGCCAATCATCAGCATTAATAGCAGCAGAAGCAGCAGTAGATGCAATTGGAGCAGTTAAAGGTGCAATAACCCCATTCCCTGGTGGAGTAGTAGCTTCAGGTTCTAAAGTAGGATCAAACAAATACAAATTTTTAGATGCTTCCACCAACGAAAAAATGTGTGTTACCTTAAAAGACGAAGTTGAAGACAGCGACATTCCAGCTGATGTAAACGGAGTATACGAAATTGTTATTGACGGTGAAACTGAAGAAGCTGTTAAAGAAGCAATGAAAGTTGGAATCGAAGCAGCAACCAAAGTTCCAGGTATCATAAAAATAAGCGCAGGAAACTTCGGCGGAAACCTTGGTACATGCAATATTAAGCTTCACGAAATTTTCTAAATGTGATTCTCAAAAATCTATTTGAGAACAATTTTTCTTTTTTTATTAGATGCCTTTTTTAGCTTCATTTCATGTACCTAACTTAAATTTCTTATTTAGAGGTTACAATATCTTTTAACTGAATTTAATTAATAACAGTAATCTTACATAACCCGCTGGATCTAATAGTGTTTTAATACAACTCTGGACTAGGTAAATTTAATATAGGTAAATTCTTATCAATAAATATTTGACTTAAATCATTGAGAGTCCAGAAACAAATATTTAAACAATTCAAATAAGCACGTAGAAGGGATTATCTTGCCTTATATTGTATGTACTAAATGTAATGGATACTACAAACTTCAGGAATGGGAATCAATAGACGATTTTGAAGAATGCGAATGTGGAGGCAGTTTAATACAAGTTGATTCGCTGAACATACCCTATAATACTGAAAGAGTAAAAACAATCGTTGAAACATTTAAAAATTCAAAATCAGACAAAGAAGATGCTGATTCAAATGGAAATCACAAATTGAGTATTAGTGTTGATCACACAGACGGATTAAATAGCTTATTAAAAAATAAGAATAATTCTAAAAAGGGTTTTCCTGTAGAAAGACAAAGATCCATATTTAAAGAAATAGCACTAATTCCTGAACTTTACGATTTTGAATATGTAGGTCCCATTGATGACCATACAAAGTTACAGATTATCAAAATACTTGCAAAGGTAGTTAACCATGGAAAAGGTGTTATAGATGCCACCAATGAAATTCAATCTAAGACATCTCTAAATTCTGAGGATGCTGAAAATATAAGTAAGAATGAGATAAGCAGGATAAAAAACCTCGGAAACTGGCGTATTCATAAAGAAAAAGGATATAAATATTTTAAAATATCCCAATCACTTAACACATGCAAAAAATGCCGTAAAGCTTATGATAAAAAGATATTCAGTATAAATGAAGTTAAAATGCTTCCCCCATTACACCACCTATGCAGATGTAATGCAATATTTATAAAATAAGTAAGATATGTAATCAGTACAATTACCGTTTTAATCTTCTTCAAATATGTAGCCACATGAAGAACACCGATATTTTCCTTCTTTAGATTTGTATCCTGTTGAAGACTTATATTGAGGCGCTCCAACAAATCTTACCGTTCCAGAATCCTTTAAAATATGTTTATTTCAAACATTGGGCATTTCTTATTCAATTGTTCTGATTTCACAATAATTCCCCCATTCTATTTATCCCCCTCATCTGCAGGTTGACTTTCAACGATTTCCCATACCTTTTCTTCAGGCAAATTAACTCCTAAGAGTATACCTTCCTTATCAAGTGCTTTTTCAATTTTCTTAATGGTTTTAACATCAGGTGCGGCCACGGTATGTGAGTGGATCTGCCTTGATATTTTGTATAATGATTCCACAGACCTTCTTGCATCCGGTCTTTTAAGCTCCTCTTCACAGTTTTTAACGTCTTCTTTTGAGCTAATGTACAAGCTTCTGGTTACAATTTGTCTAACTCCCGGAAGATAATGTTTGGAGTCTAAAATTCTACCTTTAAGTCCCACTATTATCTTTTTGTCATTGAGATTAGTTACTTTATGTTTAAGGAGCAGTTCAACTACCCGTCCAAATTCCTTAATTTTAGTTTCTATTTCTTCTTTAGATAAATTAACCCCTAAAAGAAATCCTTTATCTCTTAACTCCTTTTCAACATTGGCCAGGCTCTGAGTATCAGGTCCTGTAATTCTATGGGAATGAATTCCGCCCCCTGAAAGAGAATATAACCTTTCTAAAGATTCCATTTTTTTAGAATCCTCCTCTAAACTTTCTAAAAAGTTATTCATGTCTTCAATTCGGGATAAACCCACATTTCTATGCAGTGCTTCATGGAATCCGGGTAAATAATACTCAATATCTTCCATGGTGCACCCGTGTTTTAAAATTACTTCCGCCTCTTTGCTTATGTCCCCTACCGCATGGGTTTCTGTAATTTTAATCTCAGGTTTTACTATGACCTCAACAATCCTTCCATGTTTTCTTGCGGCTTCTTTTATCTCATCGTCGTTGAGATTAACCCCTAAAAGCAGACCTTCTTTTTTAAGTTCCTCTGCAATTTTATCTAAACTTTCCCTGTCCTGTCCTGAAATCCAGTGAGAATGAATTCCACTTACTGATTCATATACCCTTTGCAGTGAGTTTTTTCTTACTGGATCACGCTCTAAGCTATCCATAAACTTGTTTAATTCATCCATTTTAGAAATTTCGATTTTTCTTGCAAGGGGTTCCTTAAATTCCGGTAAATGATATTCTATATTTTCTAAGGTGGCCCCACGTTTCAGTATTATTTCAGCTTCTTTTTTGATATTTGAAACGTCATGCAGCATTGTAATTTTCATAAGGGTTGGCTGGATAGCTGCAAAATAAATATCTTCTCCACCACTTGTTTCAGGTGATATAACTCTATCTGCTCCAGATCTGTAAAGTCTTTTGATATTTTCACGTTTACTTGCCCTTGCGACTATCCATATCTCAGTGTGCAACTCTCTTGCAGTTAAAGTTATGAATAAGTTATCAACATCCTCTCCAGTCGCTATTATAACACCTCTTGCCCTTTTAATCCCAGCAGATTTAAGGACTTCTTCATCTGTCGCATCTCCAGGAATTGCAAGAACTTCTGGTTCTTCCCATAACTCTTTTTCTATAATATTTCTATCTCTTTCAATTATTATTGTGTCCTGGTTCCTTCTTTTAAGCTCTTTAAAGACTGCGCTACCAACTCTACCATATCCACAAAGTACAAAATGATTTTTAGCAGCAGCTATTCTTTTTTTCTGTCTGGAACCTGAGGTAACTTCTTCCACAGCCATTGAAACCACCGTTATTGCTAAAGTAAATGCATAAGCAACTAAACCTACTCCCCCTAAAACTAAAGTTATTGTAAAAATCTTTTGTACAGGAGTAATTGGAAGAATATCTCCATAACCAACAGTTGCTACAGTTATAACAGTAAAATATAAAGAATTAATTATATCAAGATGCATTATAAGCATGGATCCTATTATACCATAAACAAATAGTGTTATTAACGCTATTAAAGCATATATTAATATATGATACGAAATAACTGGCATATTTTCCGATTCTATAATGGGAAGCAAATTTATTCTGGCCACTAAATCACCATGCAGCTAAATATTAATTTTTATAGTGAATTACGTAACTTTTTAAACTTAATAAATTTTAGATATATTCAAAAATTACAGATTTTCGAGGGATTTTAGAGGTTGAAGAAAATCTCTTTCGAGATTTTCTGAACATTTGAAAAATCTCTCAAAATCCTCAAAAATCGAAGCACTCGAAAATCTACGATTTTCGGTGCGTCAAATCAAAGATTTGACAGATTTTTGGGGACTGTCAAACGCTTTGCGTTTGAGCATTGGAAATCTTTGATTTCCAAAGGTTAGAAAAATGCTGTGCATTTT
>JAEZKE010000064.1 GCA_023436175.1 Methanobacteriota archaeon | reverse complement strand
TGGGAAAAGTTCATAATCTATAAGGTTAAATTCTTCATCAAAGATAATAAAACCCACAAAACAACTTGTAAGATAACATTTCATAGAATTAATCTGATCATAAAATGTTTTAAAGTTTCTTTTTATAAGTTACAATAGTAATAGCTAAACTGTCAATCTTTCAAAAATCATATATCATAATGACTTTTTAAATCAAAAAAAATACGTTACAGGTAAAAATATGTTAGAAGTTGAACTATGTGACATAAAACTAAAAAACCCAACCATGTTAGCAGCAGGCGTGCTAGGAAGTACTGCATCTTCGCTTAACTGGGCATCAAGAAGTGGTGCAGGAGCTGTTGTAACTAAATCTTTCGGACTACACCCAAACAAAGGTTACGTTAACCCCACAACTGTCGAAGTTACAAGCGGTATTATAAATGCCATAGGGCTCTCAAATCCAGGAGTAGATACGTTTTATGGAGAATTAGAGAAAATTAAGAAATCAACTCCCACAATCGCTTCTATTTATGGTGCATCTGCAGAGGAATTTTCACAGATTGCAGCCAAAGTGGAAAATTTAGTTGATTTAATTGAATTAAATGTTTCATGCCCACATGCTCAAAAGGGATGTGGCGCTTCTATAGGTGCAGACCCTGAATTAACAGGTGAAATAGTAAAAGCTGTTAAAAAAACTGTCGAAATCCCCGTAATTGCAAAACTAACGCCCAATGTTACAGATATTGTTGAAATCGCATTAAGCGCTCAAAAAGCGGGTTGCGATGGGCTCACACTCATAAATTCCCTTGGACCAGGTATGAAAATAGACATAGAAACTGCAAATCCAATTCTTTCAAACAAATTTGGTGGAATGTCAGGACCTGCCATAAAACCAATTGCACTTCGATGTGTTTATGATGTATATGATACAGTTAAAATTCCAGTAGTTGGTGTGGGCGGTATATTAGATTACAAAGACGCCATAGAATTTATATTTGCAGGCGCAAGATGTGTCCAAATTGGTACCTCTATTATGTATAAAGGACTGGATATTTTTAAAGAGATCACAGATGGTATGAAAAAATTCATGTATAACAAAGGATATGAATCCATAGATGAAATGGTGGGCATAGCTCACAAATAATGAAGATAAAACCTATTTAATTATACTTAAAATTAATATTATACAAAAACACGTTTTTAAGGCCGATAACATGCATGTTCCAAAAATTGTTGAAATTAAAAGGATAATTGAAGAAACTGATACAATTAAAACGTTTATTTTTGATTGGGAGGGAGAATTTGCAAAACCTGGACAGTTCATGATGGTATGGAATTTTCAAGATGAAAAACCAATGTCAGTATCTATAATTGACCCTATAAAAGAAGAAATAGGCATATCCATTAAAAATATAGGCCCATTTACAGAAGCTATCCATTCTCTCCAAGTTGGAGATAAACTTGGACTACGAGGACCTTATGGTCGCGGATTTGAAATAGCTGGATCTAAGATTCTTGCAGTTGGAGGAGGAATAGGGATGGCACCCATCTCAGCTTTTGTGAATGAAGCACGCAGTAAAGGCGTTGATGTAGATGTTATAAGCGCTGCCACCACAAAAGATGAACTTTTATTCATGGAAGAACTTAAAGCAATTGACGTTAACGCTTATGCATGTACCGACGATGGAAGTTTTGGATTCTGTGGATTTGCCACCGAATTTATGGAAGAAATCATTAAAGAGAAAGATTATGATATGGTGGTGACCTGCGGGCCGGAGATAATGATGAAAGGGGTCTTTGAGATCGTGGATAAACTAAAAATCCCTGCTCAGTTTTCATTGGAACGTTATATGAAGTGTGGTATAGGAATTTGTGGACAGTGCTGCGTTGATGATGCCGGATGGCGTATATGTGTTGAAGGGCCTGTTTTCTGGAGCGATGAAGTAAGGTTAATCTCAGAATTTGGAAAGTACAAAAGAGATGCATCCGGTATTAAACATAATATTTAACATATTTATAATTCAATGTTCAAAATATCTGAGTTTTTAAATTAAGATTAAAAACATACATAGTTACAATCAAAGCGGATAATATGAATTACAGGTTAAAAGGTACAGTAACATCAGCAGTATTTGTTGTCATGGTCCTGCTCATCATGTCATTTTTCGTGTTAACTCCAGTATTTAGCGCGATTATTTTAGGCGCGGTATTTGCATATGGAATCAGGCCAATATCAAATAAAATGCTTCCCTACTTAAAATTTGAGACCGTTACAATCATATTATCAATGGTACTGGTGATTCTACCCCTAATTGTTCTTATCATAATTATCATAAATTCATCTATAGAATCCATTCCTCTACTATCCGGAATAGTAAATAATGCTAATTTAGGGAACATAAATACCACCACAGTCCAGCAATATGTCCCTGCAGGATATCAAACATATGTTGGCTCAGCTTTAAGTGCCATTCACTCGGCATTAGGAACTATTTTAAATAATGTTTTAACTTACCTTGTTGAAAAATTAAAATCAGTTCCTAACCTTTTATTTGAACTTTTCATATTTTTTGCAGCTACATTTTATATAGCAAAGGACGGAGACAAGTTATGGGAGTACATCACATATGCTATTCCTACTGAAAGGGAACATTACTTCGATACGCTCTTTAAAGAAACAGAAAAGGTTTTAAAAAGCATATTTGTGGGACATTTCCTTACAAGTATCATAATAGGCGTGTTAGCCGGTGTTGGGTTTGCAGTTATAGGATACCCATTTGCTTCACTTTTAGGAATATTAACCGGATTTTTCCAGCTTATACCATTTATAGGACACTGGCCAATTCCATTAGTACTTGCCGCGTACGGATTTTTAACTGGAAGCTATATAAAAGCAGTTGCAGTGCTACTACTTGGACTTATCATGAGCATAGTTGCTGACTTCTACCTTAGGCCTAAACTATCTGGAAGATATGCAGATATCCACCCATTGATATTTATACTTGGATTCCTGTGCGGACCTATTGTATTCGGATTAGTAGGTTTTGTTTTAGGCCCTTTAATTTTAGGAGTTACTTATGCAGCTGTCATCTCATTTAAAAAAGAAAACCAGAATAAAAGTACTGATGAAGATAAAGCTAAGCCTGCTGATAAAAAAATTTGAACCCTATTTTCATAAAATCATCGTTAGTTTCGTTTAGGGAGCATGAAATAATTGTAAATAGAATGCATAGGTTGAGGTAGCAGTTTTATATCTCCATTTTTTGCATCCTTTATCATGGTAGGCATATCATAATCATATTCATTTTCACACATTTTAACGAGATCTTTAGCTTTACGACTACTAAAAGCAAAAATCTGCTTTGCAAGGAATGATTTAACAGGGTTATCCCTTGCCATTTTGAAATATTCTTCTAATAAAGTCTCTGCCCATTTCAAGCTGTGAGTCCATGATTCCATTAAAAGCTCACATTCTTTGCGTGTCATTTTATCGATTGAAAATGATTCTGATCTGTCCCTAAGTCCACCCTGAGAAACAAAGAACAAAGGAACAATTATACTTTTGAATTCTCTTAACTCTTTGACCAGATCAATGGTCAGCTGCACGTCATGATCTGTTTCACCAGGAATTCCAAGAATTAATGTAGAAACAGGGACCCATGAGTTTTCAGATAAAATCTGGAAGGCATCGGCCACAACTTGAGGCCATTCCTCAGGTTTATATGGTTTGCATTTTCCTTTCATGACGTCGTTGATTAATCGGGGACTGCCAGTTTCTATACCTGTTTGACCACTTAGCCATTCTCCCTTTTTATCAAGATCCAGAATGTTTGATATCTCTTCTACAGTTTCTGGAGCATTAACAACAGATGATAATGCAAAATGGCTAATTTGTACCCGATAAACTCCAGAACAGCTTGAAACTTGCCGGAATAGGTCAGTTACAGCATCAATATTAACATGGAACCCTTTAGCCCTGTACCTAAGAACATCCTCCGCATGGAGCAAAGGTTGTTTTCCAGCCTGCAGATTAAGTTTCACTTCCTTAAGAATATGTTCAATGGGTAAACACCGAAAACGCTGCAAAGTTGGAGCGCAGAACTTACATCCACGGCCGCATCCCCTTGAGATTTCCACTATGCCATCTATAGTTGGATTTCTAATTAGAGGTATTTCATCTTCCCCCACCACTTCTCCGTAAACAACACCAGGTAATTCATTGTTATTTATTGCTTTTTCAATGATTGAACCAACTACTTTTTCACCTTCTCCGATGATAACACAGTCCAACCCAAATTTATCTCTGATTTCAGCATCTTCTAACTGCCAGGCTCCAGGTCCACCTATAATAAGTTTAGGCTTGTGTCTTTGTACATGGGGATGATTCAGTAATTCTTCAAACTTTACTGACATGTAAGCTTTTCCTCCAAACATGCTACGGAACGTGGAAGTTGCAGGAGCTATTCCAAGGGGATCAATTTCAGTTATAGATAAAACCTTTGTATCTGGACCAATTACCTTATCTAAGTGGTCAGGATGGGCAACAATAATATCATCACTTTGAAAGCCGCTGTTTAATAGTGTAGCTTCAATTTTTCTGGTTCCGCATGGTGCATTTTCAGTTGAACCGTCCTTGTTTGCTCCAATTGAGGGACACATTGTCGTGAAATATAATCTATCTGGTATTACTCCCTTAGATACACATGCTCCAAATCCTAAAAACACTAATCCATTGTAATGACTCATAAGAGTTCTATTGGCAGTTAAAACAATTTTATAACCATTATTTTTCGTCTTTTTCATCTCTTAATCACTTCCAAATTTTGGAGATGAAAAATGGTCAAAGTATAATTCAGGTAATCCCTGACTATTTTTCATTTTATAATGTACTATTATCTTAATAATATTATAAATATAGTAAGTAATACATCAATTAGTTTATCAATTTTTTATCTTAAGTTTAATTTACAAAAAATAGAAATCTACATAATGCATTTATGATATCGCCAAAAGTTACATTACAAAATGTCAGGTTAAATATGTATAACTGATTTTTTTTAAAGTAATTAAAATTTAATTGATCGTTTTCAAGAATTTCTTAATTTAAGTCATTTCTCTAAAATAGTTCATAATATAATGACTTAATAAAATAAAAATTATTTAAGCATTTAATATACTAAAAAAGCTTTAGTTAATATTTAAAAAATAAAAAATAAATTCAATATTATATTTTGAATTAAGTTAATTGGTCAAATACTAAAGTTGCATTATACTAATTTAATTTCTAAATCATTGGATTTTATAGTATATTTAGAACCTTTAGCATCATTGAACAATACACCAAAGCCTCCAATGAAGAATGGGTTTGGAACTGTAGAATTTGTCTTATAATTCTGTTGAACTTCTGCATCGGTAGGTATATGTGATTTTCCAGTATATTTTCTGGTTTCCCCAGGTATAAGGGTTCCAACGTTTTGTTCAAAGTCCTGGCTAACAATCTGTACATTATACACAGTCTCAGTTCCTTTATTTGAGACTTCATAGGTAACGTTTACATTATCACCTTTTTTAGCTTCTGCAGGTCCTGATTGAATAGCCACTACATCAACTGTCTTAGCACTTGTATTCGTTGCATTCTGCTGTACAGTGGTGTTATTTTGTTGAGTGGTATTATTTCCTTGCTGTGTGCATCCGGAGACAAAAACTACAGCCGCCAAAACAACTATTATTAATGCTACCCCTATTTTTTTATTCGTTTAAACTCCTCCTTAAATTTCAAATTTTAGAGCACAAAAACTATCGTTTTTGCACGCTCATTAATTCGGTATATGGAAATGTTTATTAGTCAACCTATGAGCATATATAATTTACTCATTTAGCATTGCTTTTTTAAAGATATAGAGCAGTTTAAATTGGTTTATTGAAAAAAATAGAAGATTCATTACATGATTAATTCATGAAAATTTGACCTGTTTGTCTCTTTGGATTAATTCATCGAATTCCAGGCCCTTACTAAAGGCTAAATCTACGTCCACCTTATAATTATCTCCCCTGGTCTTAATAAGATCGTTAATATGAACAAAACGCCACTTCTTATTCTTAAATTTAGCTCCCAAATAAGGTTCTGCACCAAAAATATCTGAGAATTCTTTTAAGCCAATTATTTTTTCAGAATTGATATAAATATGATCTGCAGAAGTTGATTTAACCTCAATTGCAAGATAAATCTTCCCATTACCTGCAATAATATCTGGAAGCGGTTTTTTTGTTGCTCCTCCAGATGCTGGAGCTCTCATAGCTGCACAATCTGCATTCCAAAGCATTTTAACTAGTTCTCTTTCTACACGTGACCCCTTATTAGCCATTTTTATCCCGCTTATAATTCCTTTTAAAACTTGAAAATTTTAATCTAATATAGATTAATTTTAAAGATATATAGTTTTATCATGCGGTTTAACATTAAGACGCTAAAAAATAATCTAATTTAAGATAACTTTACAAAAATAACTTTTAAAAGATTGGGATATTTCATGGTTAAATTTCATAATACTCCATTATTGAGGCTTGAAAAGTGCCATTCCTACCCGGTGCTCTTATCCACCCTATTCTTGCATCCTTAGCAATTAAATTCTTATCTAAAAAAACAATATCCACCATAATGCCAGAACGACTATCATCAGGGTTAAAAGTGATGAATTTTGAAAAGGATCCTTTGTAACTGTATTTATTCTTTAAAAACCATTGTGTAAGAGTAACTCCTTCCATATATCCTATTAATTTTCCATTGTACATGACGTCGCACCTGAGCGAACTACATGTTCTTTCCATTTTTAGCATGAATATTCATCTACACTGGGCTTTTTACTTTAAATTGTTTATTATTGCTAATTTTTAGTATAAATAATTGATTACATCTTAAAAATAAAAAGGTTATTTATAGCTTAGAACATTAACCATCCAAAGCAAAATCGGTGTAAAATAAAAGATTAAAGTAAGGCCAGGGCCGAGATTCGAACCCGAGTCGTGGGATCCACAGTCCCAAAGGATAACCACCTACCCCACCCCGGCATGGTTACTTGATTTGGATAATAGTGCATAAATAATTTTCTAAATATTTTTTTAACAAGTTGTTACAACCAGGTTAAGTTAACTTAATAGACCCTAAAAAATAACAATCTGATAAATCAGATGAATTTAACAGATTGAAAAGTATAATACTGCTATTATTTACTCTAAAATCAGCATTTAAATTCATTGATAATTATTTTAGCAAAATTAAGAATAAGATATTGAATTAATGCAAAAATGAGATTTGAATTTATGTATTACTTGAAATTAACATTATAATTTTATTATAACAGATTGAATTAAAATAAAAGGTTAAAATGAGGCCAGGGCCGAGATTCGAACCCGAGTCGTGGGATCCACAGTCCCAAAGGATAACCACCTACCCCACCCCGGCACTTGAATGAAAATTATAGGGTGAACATCTCAATGCGGGAGCAGGGATTCGAACCCTGGTAGGCCTGCGCCAACAGGTCCTAAGCCTGTCCCCTTTGGCCAGCTCGGGCACCCCCGCCAGCACAAGTTAGTTTGATTATAAGAAATGCTCCGGCCG
>JAEZKE010000021.1 GCA_023436175.1 Methanobacteriota archaeon | reverse complement strand
CCTCATTGTATTCATCGAAGCTTGCATCTGCGATTACAGTAATCTCGCTGCCAATCAGGTCTTCGACTTTTCCTGCAAGTGATCCTTCATCTGCAGTCGTCATAATCACTTCATTTGCCTTCTCGGTGGTCATTCCAATTAATTCTTCTGCCTGTTTTCTGAAGAATGTTGTTCTGACCGTTCCAGTTTCATCTTCAATTACACATGGAACTATCATGAGATAGTTTGGTTGCTGTATTTCCTCTCCGCAGAAATCACATACAAATGCATCATCGACGTATTCCACTCTTTTATTACAATTTGGGCACATTTCATAGAGTATTCTATCTCCATATGCTTCAATAATTTGCCCAGTTAATTTGATGTTTTTATCTTCTTCTGTAAGTTCTTCAATTTTCTTGGTTTTATATATGGATTCCTCAATTTCTTCAAGTGAAGGAAGTGCTGCTATATCTTCATCTTTCGGTTTGATTACCATTGTGGCTCTTCCAACACTGAGTTCAACAGTATCATTTCTGAATCTTGGTCTTGCATTTTTAATCCAAATTGAATCGCCTCTGTTTAATCCCATTTCAGCTTTTTCATCCCAAAATGAAGCTCTAACAGAACCAGTATCATCAGCAACTTCTACTGTTCTAACCATTCCCATGGTTCCATTGGATCTTTGGAACTCATTAATATCGTAAAGGTTGATTATACGCCCAATTATTCCGATTTCATCTCTTTCACTTTTTAAATTCTCTAAAGCGCTAATTTTAATTGGTTTATACATTTCGCCTTCAAGTTCATCAATAGGTGGAAGGCTCTGGGCATCATTTTCAGCAAGTTTAATTATTCTCACGGTTTTTCCAATGCTAAGTTCTACTTTGTCATCTCTAAATCTGGTTTTGGCGTTTTCTATCTTTATAAGGTCGCCTCTATTTAATTTAAGTTCAGCTTTTTCATCCCAGAGTGATGCTCTGACTGTACCAGTGTCATCAGCTATTTTAACGGATCTTACAAGTCCAGTAGTTCCGTCTGCTCTTTGGAATTCATTTGCATCATAAAGTTCCATCATTCTTCCGATAATGTCCACTTCTTCTCCTTCATCCTCAAGTTTATGTAAATCTTCGATTTTGATTGGTTCAAGCTCTTTTTTATGTTCTTCAAGGACTTCTTTTAAACCGGCATCTTCTTCTGGATTTATATCTATTTTGCTGTTCCATCCAGTATTTACTCTGTAACCGGTTTCTGAATATTCATCGAATTCAATGTTCCCGCCTGTAATTTTTAGGATATCTCCTTTATTGATATTGAGCTTGGTATCCTCATTCCAGAGAGTTATCTTTATAGAACCTGTATTATCTGAAATTACAATTGATTTTACAGCTCCCGCACTTCCATCTGAACGTTGAAAAGTGATAGCATCCTGTATTTTACTTACAACTCCCATCAAAGTGACGCCTTTCATTTCATGAGCGTCTCCAATTTTCATGATTTCTTCTTTATATTCCGGAACATCGAAATTATCCTTTATTATTCTTCCAATCCATGAATGAGTTAAATTAACTTCATCATTTCGAACGCGGCTTTGGGCACCTAATATCTTTATAGAATCCCCTTCTTTGAGTTCTATTTCGTCAATAATATCAACATCTCTATTCCACAATGTTAAAGATATTGAACCGGTGTTATCCTTTAAGTCAAGGGTAATGAATTTCCCTTCTCGTCCATTGCTGTTATAGGCTCTTATTCTTGAAATTCTAATAACTCTTGCAATTACATTAACCTGCATTTCACCTTCAATATCTGAAATATTTGTTATTTTTTCATTATATTTTGGGAAATTATTAGATTCTTCATTTTCAAGTTTTTCGATGGTTGATCTGCCCTGTAAATGAGCTTCTTCACTTCTGTACCCATCTTTTATTTCTACATTGTTTATTTTGACAATGTCTCCTTCCGAAACTTTTTTAAGTTGTTTAATATTATCGGTCCAGAGCACTACTCGAATTTCACCAGTATCATCCGCTAACATGAGATTTTGGACTTTACCTTCTTTCCCTTTTTTTGTTACAAATGCTTTAGCATTGGATATTCTCATTATCCGGCCGGTTATACTTATATCATGCAAACCTGTTTCTAATTCGGATATTTTACGTAATTCGTTATCCTTTGCAAGGGGAACGTTTTCTTCGTCTATATATTCTCCTACTATCATTCTTGCAATATCAAGCTCATCCATGAAACTTACATCTTCATAGTCCTTTTTCATGTCATCTATTCTTTTTTTGAAATCTTCGTATGAGATTTTGTCACTGATTCGCTGATATTCGCTTTTTATATCATTTTCCATATTAGGCCCTCACTTAAAATCTACATCATATAAATTTTAGAAGAATTAATTTAGTGTCATATAATATATGTAGTACTATTTACACCCCAATATATATGCTTAACTGCTAAAAATTGCAACTTTTTTTGGCCATATTAAGCTTTTTTTCGAGTTTAACATTTATTAAACATTTATTTTATTATTTAAATTGTTTATGTGAATTATTAAGTGAATTATAGATATTTAGAATATTTATATAAAGAATAATATCAAAATATTTATGTAATGAATAATTCAGTACTGTATATATATTTATACAGTATATGGGTATTTTAATAGCTTATTATAGCGTAAAATATTTATATGTATGCTTTTTTAAGAATATAGAGGTCTATCAAGTCTGGGATCCTGAGAAAATTATGATGGTTTTTGACCATCAAGTACCTAGAAGCTCGCTTAATCTGACCATGAATTACGGTATAATGCTTTAATTTGCTAATTATGGAGAAATTACTACTTTTTGCAACGCTATAATATCTTTGTGTCATCAAATGCTCTTTGATATTGATTAAACGGTTCTGGGGGAGATTATTGTTGGAATTGATTCTCATATTTGTATGTATGTGGATTTATTGAATTTTACAATGGATATAGGTTAAAAAGACCGGTTTGTGCTTTTTGCAACAGGGAAATTACAATTTAAAGTTCCAGAAACAACCAAATTTAACATAAAATGAACATTCATGGATTAAATTATCTAAAATACGTATTAATCAATATAATTTGAAAAAACAGTGTTTACAAGGCAAATTACAATGCTCATACCTTTGCAGGTGAAAATACAAATAATATGTTAGTTTCAGATATATAGACAAAATTAAGCAAAAACAATAATTAAAATATAAAAAGGTTAATGTTAAAGTAGATACAATAGTTTAAACTTAAATTTTAGATAATTTTACAGTAAACAAATAAGGATGAAGGTGTTTTAATGTACAAAATAGCCGTGGTACCTGGAGACGGTATCGGAAAAGAAGTTATGGAAGCAACGCTTCATGTTTTAGATGCACTCGATGTTGAATTTGACTATACATTTGCAGATGCAGGAGATGAATGCAAAGCAGCATCTGGAGTTGCTTTACCTGAAGAAACAATTGATATAGTAAAAGAATCGCAGGCATGTTTATTTGGAGCTGCTGGAGAATCAGCAGCAGATGTTATTGTTAGATTAAGACAAGAACTTGAACTTTACGTTAATTTACGGCCTGTCAAATCATATCCCGGTACAAAGGCTTTATTTGATAATTTGGATTTTGTAATCGTTAGGGAAAACACAGAAGACCTTTATATTGGACTTGAAGAAGAAACAGAAGAGGGAGCCACTGCATTAAGGGTTACCACAAGAAAAGCTGTAGAAAGAATTTGCAAATTTGCATTTGAATATGCTGAAGAAAGTGGAAGAAACAAAGTTACTGCTGTTCACAAAGCGAATGTCCTTAAGAAAACAGATGGATTATTCAAGGACATTTTTTACAAAGTCGCTGAAGATTACAATGATATTGAAACCGATGACCGTTATGTGGATGCAACAGCAATGTTTTTCATTACAAACCCTCAAATGTTTAATGTAATTGTTACTACAAACTTATTTGGAGATATACTCTCAGATGAGGGTGCAGGGCTTGTTGGAGGTCTTGGTTTAATACCATCAGCTAATATTGGTGAAAATAGTGGTTTATTTGAACCAGTACATGGATCAGCACCAGATATTGCTGGAAAAAATATTGCAAATCCTTCTGCAATGATATTATCTGCAGTAATGATGCTTGATTACCTTAAAGAGCATGATGCAGCTCGTGCAGTTGAAAATGCATTGATCGAAGTTTTAAGTGAAGGTAAAGTTATAACGGGGGACATTGGTGGTAATGCATCTACCATGGAAATGGCCAGTGAAATTAGAAGAAAAATAGAACAAACCTAAATATAACTACGGTTGCTCTGATTACGACTTTTCGATATCTTTCCGTTATTTATTAAGTTTGTTGGGATTAGAGATAATTTTGAAAATAAGTTTGTCAAATATGATTCGAGCAAAAGTGAGCAGTTAGCAAAAAGTTATTTCCACAAAAAAGGAGAGTAAACATGCAAACTAGTTTAAAAGTTGTTACAATTGGCAGTTCTGCCACACAATATATTTTTGATTCGCGAACGAATCCTATTTTTGATAAACAACTTTTTGAACATATATTACATATCCCTTATCTGTCCATGATGAGTTTCCAAAATAATGAAAGATTAAATGTTCAATCCAATTATGCACGGCTACATGATTCAAAAAATGTGATAAATCGAATCTTGAAGTTGCTGCCAGACATTGTGGTTATTGACTTTTTTGCAGATGCTTATTTTGGCGCGGTTAAACTAGATAATGGAGACTATATCACAAATAATACTTGGGAATTCAAAGATAAATTTAAAAATTCAGAAATATTTTTTCCAACTTTAGATGATAATTATCAATTATGGAAAAGTCATTTCACATCATTTTTGAATCAATTAAAGCTAATAAAAAAAGATATTCAAATTGTCGTGAATGGAGTTCGATTTCCAAAATATGCAATTCATGCAGGAATAAAAGAGAACAAATTCCCTAAAGAGTTTAGCCGGCAATCTGAAACTGATGATTTTAACCAAGCTTGGGAAAAATTAGATACATTTGCTTCAACATTAGTACCGGTTTTAAATTTTGATTTTGAAGAATCATTTGCGGACCTGGAAAACCCTGTTAAAAAGTGGTGGCTTTACTATAATGACAATTATTATCAGGATGCCTTTATTCAGCTAGAAAATGTCATTCGACGAAAAAGAAAAGAGGTACTGCCTAAATTTAAGACCCGGGCGGAACTCTCTTTGGAGGAGAATTTGAATGAAATCCCTGATGTTGATGAAATTATAGTTTCATACAATGTGGATACGAGGAATATTTTGTCGACATGGAAAAACGACTTTTTACGAAATCAGGTCCAAAAATTATCTGCATCAGGATATATTTTGCACGGCTCTTACGCGCAGAATGCTCGCTTTATTAAACGAAAACAGTTTTTTACAAACAAATTGAGTCGATATAAAGATGTGTTTTATCATGTTGAGTTTCCTTTAAAAAAGCGTCAAACAGCCAAACCAAATAAATTATTGATTTATTTTTTGGCTTTACCGTCTCCTCAGGATATGAGAAGTAATGATGCTGTGAAAAGATATTATAGCTATTTTTTTAAAACGCTGAATAAAAGTGTTTCTAAAGATACAATTATCGTGAGAGTTGCGGATGTTAACCTGGTTTTAGGTTCATTTTATACTAATACAGTTCATTTTCTTGACTATGAGGAACAAATACAAGACTTTATTAAATATTTGATGGAAAAGTATGAAGTTGTTTCGGAAAATGTGGTATTATATGGAATTTCTCGTGGGGGAACCGGTGTTTTAATTCATAGTGCACTGGGAAATTACAAAGGTTTGGCAGTTGATCCAATGGTCAATGATGCATGGTATATTGAACATTGGAATGATCACCATTTTATTAAGGGGGCTCGTGAGATTGATTTGGTACCCAAAATTAATCAGTATCTTTCGAACAGTAAGTCTAAAATTTATGTTTTAGGTAATCAGTTCATAGATATTACGTGGCCTGAACTTTTACGTCTTAATCAAGAAAAAATTAATTTGATTGATATAAATGATGAAACCGTAACGAAACATCATCTTTTAAGTTCGAATACTGTTCCTGAGCAACTAATGTATTTGAACATATTATTGACTCACTTGCATACTGAAGATGAAGAACATGGTGCAGTTCATGCAGTTGAAAATACAATGATTAGGATTTTAAGGAAGGTAAAATTGTAACTGGAGACCTGATAACGCGTCCGCCAGAAATGAACAGTGAAACTAGAACAAAAATAAGAGATGATCTGCGGTTTAAACTGCAGTTCAAATATAATAAGAAGGAGTGTACTTTATGGGAAATAATCAAAATATTGATATAAGAGCAGATATTCCTTTACTTAATGAAATAATCTATTTGGATGCTGCAAGCACTACTCCAACTCCCGAGCCTGTAGTAAATGCCATGTGTGATTATTTCCATAATTTCAATGCAAATATAGGGAGAGGAGCCTATAAAACAGCTGTTAAATCTACAATGAAATTTGAAGATACAAGGGAAAGAATTGCAAAATTCATAAACTGCGGTAGAAATGAGGTTATATTTACAAAAAATACAACTGAAGCTATAAACCTTGTAGCAAACAGCTTAGAATTTAAGAAGGGTGATTCAATAATTGTTTCCAATATAGAACATCATTCTAATTTTCTTCCATGGCTTAACTTGAAAAAATCTGGAGTTAATCTTAAAGTTATAAAAACAGATAAATATGGTGTAATAGACACTGCTGACATTGAAAAAGCTGTAGATGATACTACAAAGCTCATTACAACCACCCATATTTCAAATTCAATTGGTTCATGCCAGCCGATTTATGATATTGGAAATATTGCAGAAGAAAATGACATCTTATATTTAGTTGACGCCGCCCAGTCTGCAGGGCACGTAAAATTTGATGTAAAAGAAGTAAAAGCTGATTTTGTTTCATTCCCTGGACATAAAGGTCTTTTGGGGCCTGTTGGAACTGGATTTTTATATTCCAAAAACGAAGTTATGGATAAATTAAAACCGATCAATCTCGGTGGTGGAACAGTATCAAAGGTTACAGAAGAAGACTTTACACTTGAGGCAGCTCCAGGTAGATTTGAAGGAGGTACCCAGAATATAGCTGGTGTCATTGGTCTTGGGGCAGCTGTAAGTTATGTTGAAAATATTGGAATTGAAACTGTTGAAAAGCACAGCACAAAACTTACAAAATATATGTTTGATAAGATTAATAGCATAGATAATACAATATGTTATGGTAATCCTGAAAACATTCATGGAATAGTCGCTTTCAATGTAGAAGGCATGAATTCGCATGATGTTGCTAAAATATTAGATGAACTTAAAGATATATGTGTAAGAAGTGGTTATCACTGTGCAATCCCTGCAATAAAACATATAGGTGCTGATAAACTTGACGGGACTGTTAGGGCGTCTGTTCACTATTATAACACTAAAGAAGAGATTGACATATTAGCGGAGGCTGTTGAAGAGATCTCTAAATTTGTGGGAAGTTGAGAAAATTCGTAGAATTTTTACATGCCAAAACAGTGTTTGAAGGCCCAAAATCATAGATTTTGTAGGTTGAAAAAATTTTTGAGGAATTTGGAGGTTAGAATATGGATAGAACAAAAGCTATAGCAATATTTATAATTGTGCTAATGATTTTATGGGCAATTGCAATTGCGGTATCAAGTGCTTTAATATAATTAGTAGTACCTGAATATTATATATGAAATTAAATTCAGTTTAAACTGAATTTTTATTTATTTCATATTTTAACAACATTTGAGAATTTTAATCGCACTTGAAAATTTATGTTTTTTAGAGTGCCTGAAATGGAGGAAAAGAATATGGTAAAAGTCAGATTAGGAGCAGTAGTAGCTGAATTCAATTATGATATAACTCATATGATGTTAGAATTAGCTAAAGAACATGCTAAATTTTTAGATTCAGAAATAACTAAAATAATCACCGTACCTGGTGTTTTTGATATGCCTCTTGCAATTAAGAAACTTCTACAAGATGATGATATTGATGCGGTTGTAACTCTTGGAGCTGTTATAGAAGGTGCGACTTCACACGATGAGATAGTTGTACAGCATGCATCACGTAAAATTGCAGATTTAGCACTTGAATATGATAAACCTGTTGGTTTAGGAATCTCAGGTCCCGGTATGACACGCTTAGAAGCTCATCAACGTGTTGAATATGGAAAACGTGCTGTTGAAGCAGCCGTTAAAATGTGTGAAAGATTAAAATAATTCGCTCAAACACGGAGTGTTTGGTGCATCAAAAATTCAGAGAATTTTTGAAAGCACTTGAAAATCTGTCAAAATCCCTCAAAATCTATGATTTTGGGGTTCGAAAAATCTTTTTGATTTTTTTGGGACATTCAAACGCGGAGCGTTTGATGTTTACGAAACTTACGTTTCGTAACAACGAAAAATGAAATTTTTCGTATGTATCGGAAATTTCTGATTTACGAAAGGTTAGAAAAATTCATCAAATTTTTCTAAAATTCTCTGAATTTTGACGCAGCAAAAACTAAGTTTTTGCATGCTTTGATTTTCGGTGTTTGCGGAACGCAGTTCCTCAACCGTGAGAAATGAAACATTAGAAAATCTATGATTTTCTATGCATTGAAATAGTAAATTTCAATAGTTTCTCACATGCCCAAAACACAAAATGTGTTTGAGGGTTTCCTTCCTTTTTTAATAATTAATGAACGATTTTTAATTTTTTTATATGATAGTTACTTTAAAATCTGGAATATTATACTTTGAACGTTTTTTAAAATGTTTATTATTGTCTATTTGAGAAGAACTTTTTGCAGTTTAATGTATTATACAGCTAATTCAAGACATTTACACTCATTCCTGTAAATGGTTAATATCTTCTAATTTATATGATAAATTGAAAATCCAAAATTAATATATTACATAGTAGTAAATTCTAAAAACAGTACACATTATTATAGGTAAGTTTACAGGATAACACGAATCAATTGATTTTACTGTAAATTATTATTTATAACTAATTTAAATAGAAAATAAGGCAAAATTATTTAATTAAATTACAATATCAACTTAAAGGTGATTATTAAATGGAAATAGTGACTCCTGATGACTTAAAAGAAAGATTTAAAGACCCATGGGTAGCCCCATATAAAAAGATTTTAACCATGGTCGATGATGATATGGTGGAAATCGTTGAGTATCATCCATGTATTGGAGGCTCACAGTGGATGGTCTATCAATATGAAAGGTCAAGTGATTTAGTAAAAAGCGCAGAAAGAGATGGAAACAAGCATACTTATCTTGTAGAAGTTGGGAAAACAGATTTAAATCTTAAACCAAGTTTTTCTGCTGCAGGAATTGAGGAAGTATCTGTTGAAGGGGATGAAGTCAAAGTAACTCATGCGGGCCTGGCCGGAGCAGGAGTTGGGGCTGCAATGTGCAGAGGAATGGCAGAAGGAGTTAAAAGAGTTGAACTTTATGATATTGGCGGCGGTTCAAAGGTTGGAAGAGCCGCAGTTGTAACTCCTAAGCTTCAAAAAGTTGTAATTGGAATTGATGATACTGATACTAAGGAAAAGGGAGCTACATGGACTTTAGCGAATAATGTAGGAGTTGAACTAAGTAAAAGGGGTTTTGAATATATAAATCATGTTATTGTGCAATTATATCCTCATAACCCTAATAAAACTCAAAACTGTGTGGCTATAGCACTTGTTTTTGCTGTTAAACCTGGTGAACGAGATAAATTACTTGAAGAAGCACGTGAACTGTTTAAAGAAAGTACATTATCTCAAAAGACTTCAATGGCGGTTTTAGATGGCATTAACATTCCTGAAAAACTGAGGGAATATGCAATGGCAACTAAAAAGTCTATGATGTCCCTTGAAAAGGCTGAAAAAACTGCAAAAGATCTTGGAATAGAACTTATTGAAGTTACAGGTTCTCATGGTAAAATAGGTGCACTTGCAGCACTTGGACTTTACAATGACATAAAAGAAGCAGTAAAAGTTTATTATTGATTTTTCAAAAGTAAATGAGATTCTAAATTCATTTGCTTAAATATATATTTAAAAATTTGCCTCGATCTGATGTTGCAAATTCAAAATTGGAGTTAGTTTGGGCTCCAATTTCTATTTTTATTGTATGATTGCCCCAGTACATATAAGTACCATCTTTAGCATCGTCATTATTAATATAAATGGTACGATCGTTCATGTTATTAATGTAAATACTGTACATTCCATTTCTGAAAACTCCTGTTGTTGTTGCAACCTTCTGGTTATCAACATATATGTTCACTATTCTACCACTTTGATAGTCAGATTTAATTACAGCTCCTTCAGTAATGGATAAATTGCTAATATTTCCCTGTATCGGCAGGGCTTTTTCAATATATATGTTATTGAAGATATTTCTAAGATTACTGTCTAATATGACTGTTCTTGTATCCACTCCGAGATATGTTCGTGCATCTTTTGGCATTCTCAGTATATTATCTTCTCCCGGTATGGTTGGACGCGTAGTGTATTTTTTGTTAAATATGTATATTGAATCTCCATAGTTCAAACCTAATGTTTTCATAGCACTAGCTGGAACTCTAAAAATACTATATTCATTTTCAAGAGCGCTGTCTACTGTATATGGTCCTCTTGATTCTAATTGTAAACCGTTAGGACCTATTAACACGAGATTACCTGAAGCTGGCTGTATAGATATTGTCCCGTCATCTATGCTCACATATCCTACAAATGTAGATATCATGGTTAAAAGTATCAATCCGGAAACGATAATTGGAAAGTGCATATAAAATAGTGATTTTAAAGTGGGAAGTCTCCCGCTAGATTTTGAAAGAATATTTGCGGTTCTTTTTACGAGGAGCACGCCATAATAAATGGCAATTACTAGTCCAGATACTAAAATTATTAGTCCTATATCCATTGGAATTTTGTTAACGAAAAATATGGAGAAAAGCCCTAAAGTTATAAGTGAAAGTCCTAAAATACTCATTCTTATATTTTTTCCCAGGTCATCCATCATGGAAAATCTACCGTATGACATCGCACGGTCTACAATAGTCCTTACAACTTCATTGGCCATTTTATTCAGGCCTTCGATGGATGAATGGATGTGTTCGATTTCACCTATGTCTACTTCTTTTATTCTCATTCCTCGAACATCAGCATCAAGTACGATTCCAATATCTACTCCATAGTCTTCTTCGAATTTTATCTTACTTAAAAAACTTTTTTTAGCCGCAAATTGTCCACTTAAAGGTTGATCATATTTTAGTTCTGGGAAAAAGAAGTTTAAAAGTGGTTTTGCGGTCAGTTCTGTTACTCTTCCTGCTTTTCTTTTGAATTTTGTTTTGGTTACGTCTGCTTTCCCGTCTAAGATGGGGTCTATGATTTTTTCTACTTGTCTTGCGGTCAAATTTTTTAAATCAGCGTCAATAAATGCAACTACATCTCCATTTGAATTTTCAAAACCAGTTTTTATAGCTGCACCTTTCCCTTTGTTTTTAGAATGGAGTATAACAGCTGCGCCTGCCTTTTGTGCAACTTTTGCGGTGTCATCTGAAGATCCATCATCCACAACAATTATTTCATTGACACAATCTAAAGTATTTATGACATTAATTACTTTTTCTATAGTTTTAGATTCATTGTAAGCTGGAATTACGATAGATACTGTCATTTTTGCCTCTGAACCTCTGTTTTTGATAGATGCCACTAGTAAGACGAAAAGTAGGATAAACCATGACAAAATGTACACCTCAACTTTGTATATTGAATATCGTATCAAATTTCATAAATAATGCGAGTTATATATTGAAATATCTAAAATACCTATTTACTTTCTCACATATGAAAATTTCTTATTTTCATTGTAAAAAATTAAAAATTTTATAAATAATGCAGTTTATATTGAAACTATCCAAAATACGATATTTACTTTCTCACATATGAAAATTTCCAATTCTCAAAAACTGAAAAGTTTTGAGTTTACGAATCCCTAAAAAATCATGGATTTTTTGGGCATAGGAAATGTTTACAAAATCTTTGATTTTGTAACAGCAAAAATCGTAGATTTTTGCATGCTATGCATTTCCTATAGCTATAATTCGTAATTTTCGCAAATTTAATTTGCGAGTTTGAAAATCGATTTCGATTTTCAATTTTCATTGTAAAATTAATATTATTAGATATTCGAAGGTGTAAAATGAAACCAAGAGTTATGATATTATTAGGAAGCTCATCTGATTTTTCTGTAGCAAAAAAAGCTATAGGCATATTGGAAACATTACGTATCCCTTATGATATTAAAGTAGCTTCAGCACATAGAACGCACGAAAAAGTTAAAAAAATTGTAGTTGAGTCTACTAAAAACGAAATAGAAGTATTTATAGGCATTGCTGGGCTTTCAGCTCACTTGCCGGGAATAATAGCAGCAAACACTCATAAACCTGTGATAGGAGTACCTGTAGATGTTAAAGTAGGTGGCCTTGATGCACTCTATGCCTCAGTTCAAATGCCTTTTGGAGCACCGGTCGCGACAGTTGGAATAGATCGCGGTGACAATGGAGCATTACTTGCTGCACAGATAATTGGAATTCATGATGAAGAGGTAAGAGAAAGAGTTTCGTCAATGAGGAATTCCTTCTTTGAAAAAGTAAATACAGATGAAAGAGAACTTCTTGAAAAGGTTAACGGTAATTATTATTCACCTGTATCATTTGATATTCAAGAGTTTAAAGATAATGATGTAGTTAAAGAACATGAATCTAATTTATATGAAGATTTAGATGTGGCTATAATTGCTGGAAGTCATTCAGATATTAAATTTGCAAGGAAAACCACTAATTTTCTGGATAAAATGGATGTATCTTATGATTTCAGTGTTATATCGCCTGTAAGACATTCTAAAAAGTTTGAAGATCAGTTAAAGAAGGTTAGAAACGCCAAACTTTTTATAGCCCTAACTGGATTATCCGCGCATGTTACAGGCGCTATTGTGGCTTATACAGAAAAACCAGTTATAGGTGTTCCATGTTCAATTAGACTTGATGGAATGGATGCATTACTTTCAATGGTTAACATGCCTCCAGGAGTCCCTGTAGCGACAGTTGGGATAGATAATGGGGGAAATGCCGCTATTTTAGCTGCTGAAATGCTTGGAATTACTAATAAAAGTATTGAAAAGGATATAATACGATTTAAAGGAAATATTGAGTAAATTAGTAGTTGTCTAACATGCAAAATCTGTTCTTGGGATAAAAATGAAAGAAAAAAATGAAAATCACACTAATACCTGCCAAACAGGAAATTGCGGATGCTCTGTAAACCAGATATGGTTAGGGATTGCAGTTATTGTAATTATAATGGCTGTAGCAGTGATTTTTGGTAATTAAATTGAGGATTGGTAAGCTATGAGAGAATTTTTAAAGGTTCTTGAAGAGGATTTTAAGGTTATAAAGATTGAAAAAGAAATATCTGCTGAATATGAAGTTGCAAAGATCTTAAGGGAACATCCAAAAGATGTAGTGATATTTGAAAATGTTAAAGACTATGATATGAAAATTATATCGGGTATTTGCAACACTAGAGATAAGATCTCGCGTGGAATTTCGGTTACAGTGCCTGAAATTACAAAAAGAATAATGAAAGCAACTGAAAACCCAATCCCTATCAAAAATATCGAAAATATCAAAGAAAATTTCAACACTCAAAGAGAACCGGATTTAAGTAAAATTCCAGTACCAACTTACTACAAAAAAGACGGTGGAGCTTATATAACTGCAGGGGTTGTAATAGCAAAAGATCCTGAGACTGGAATAAGAAACGCATCAATTCATAGAATGCTTGTTTCAGGTAAAGATAAGCTTGGAATACGAATAGTTCCAAGAAATCTTTATACTTACTACAAAAAAGCAGAAGAAATGGATAAACCACTTGACATTGCAATAGCAATAGGTATGCATCCTGCAACACTTCTAGCTACAACTACTTCTGTTCCAATTACGACTGATGAGCTTGAAGTTGCAAATAATTTCCATGAAGGGAATTTAAAGCTTATAAAATGTGAAAACGTTGATTTGGAAGTGCCTGATGCTGAAATAATTATGGAAGGTAAAATTTTACCCCACGAAAGGGAACCTGAAGGTCCATTTGTAGATTTAACAGATACTTATGATGTTGTAAGGAATGAACCAGTTATAAAACTTAGTAAAATTCATTACAAAGAAAATCCTTTCTATCATGCAATAATGCCTGCTGGATTTGAACATAGACTTTTACAGGGCCTTCCACAAGAACCAAGAATTTATAACGCAGTTTTAAATACAGTTTCCACAGTTCAAAATGTTGTTTTAACTGAAGGCGGCTGCTGCTGGCTTCATGCAGCAGTTTCCATAAAGAAACAAACTCAAGGTGACGGTAAAAATGTTTTAATGGCTGCGCTCGCGGCTCATCCTTCCCTAAAGCATGCTATTGTGGTAGATGAAGATGTTGATATATTCAATCCTGAAGATCTTGAATATGCTATTGCAACACGTGTTAAAGGTGACGAGGATATTATGATAGTTCCTGGCGCAAGAGGTTCTTCACTTGACCCTTGTGCAAAGCCTGATGGTACAACTACTAAGATAGGAGTGGATGCAACTAAACCATTGGATAAATTAGAGAAGTTTGAAAGGGTTAGTTTCAGTGAATAGTTGTTTATAAATAAAATAGGGGGGAATTTACAATCTTCTTTTGTTTTATATAAAAAAATATTGTTTTTTTGAGGATCAGGAATTGATGTAAATTATCAATCCTAACCCTTTAATTTAACAGCGCATAGTTATGGACCTAACGATGCAGCCTGTTAACATGATTGATTCATACATTAATTTTAATGGCGTATAATTTAATTTAAATAAATTCTATTGATCCTTTTACGGGTGAACTTATTTTTTTATCCAACTTTTTTATAATAAAGGAACAGTAGCCATCTCCTTTAGCAATACATTTAATTTCATCAACTAAAACTTCAGACTTAAAATGCTTGGAGAAAATAGACTCAAAAGATCCTTTAGCAATTGCACAATTGGGCTTTCCTGTGTTAACCATGTCTCTGCATTCGAAATTATTATCGATGCGAATAGTTAGGGGATTTTCACTTATTAATTTGACGTCACCCGCTTCAAATTTATGGAGAAAAACAGCCATATTTTCAATTAATTTCTCAGTCTGGGGAGATTGAATGTATTCATACATTGCATCACCCATAAAATTTCCTATATTAATTAGTAATGGATCTATGTCTATGCCGCTGTTACTTAAAAAAAATCTAATGCTTCGCAGTGATAACGCATAGAAATCAACAGGATTATCAAGTTGAGTAAAAGAATTCTTAAAATAATTTTTTAAATCAATATTTAGCTTTATATCTGTAGATAATTCTACATACTGCTTTGCTTTAATATAAAACAGTTTTTTTCGTTTATCGTAAGAATCGCTTTTTGATCCGATTATGCCTCTATCTTCGAGTATTTTTAGATGATTTGAGAGGGTTGGTTTGGATTTACCTGTTTTGGCGAGAATTTCATCAAAATAAAGATCTTTTTCTTCAAGAAGCGATAATATCTTAGTTTTAGTGGTAGATTCAATTATCTTTGGTCCCTCTGGAGTCATATACAGTTGTACATAATCAGATGTTTTTGCCATATAATTAAATAGTGTACATCTGATATATATTATTTCGGGACATATGATAATTGTTTTTATTAATTAGAACAATTTTGTCGACTTATTACTTAATAACATATTATAATGCACCTTATTTGTATTAAAAAGAGTTATTAACATTTTATCTGTATAAACTAGCATTGTGGATTATTTAACTGTTTGGTATATAATAAACAGTTTATATTATATAATTATTATTTTACTTGTTTTAATATCATATTTGATTGATTTAAGAAACTTTAATTAATCTACCTTTTAATAAAATATTCAAATATGCTCTATTTGTATTAATAAAAGTTAAGAATATCTTTTTTTAAAATATAATTTGATTCTTTTTCTTTTTTAAAGGAATAAATGTTGTACACGTATCAGGTGATACATAAAATATTAAATGAAGTTTTTTATTCATATAAGTGCTCTATTAATATAATTTAAGTTAATATTTTTTGTATGATTACATAACCATGTTTAATAACATTATATTACCTTATTTTTTATTTTAAGATTTTTAATAGCATTTATTATATCATAAGATTAGTTTGTCACTATTTTTGAACATTAAATATCACAATTAATCATTTTACATTAAAAAGCACTATTAGATTATATGGTTTCATATTATATGATAAAAATTCTTTTTTATTTTTAGGGAGTTCTATTAGTTTAAATTAGATTAAACAAACCATAATGTTTTGTATATATTGAATAATTCACACATGTAGAAACCTTTTTATAGTGGAAATAACATAGGGGCGTGTAAGAACATAATACGTAAATATATTAATTTAGATTATCTTGTATTTGGACTATCCTAAGTTTTAAAAATAAGGAGTTAATTTCCATGAGTTTTTTGTTAAGAAAGATAAAAATCGAGTCAATTTCATCTATAATAACAGTTAATAGCGGTTTAACCACCTATTACTTATGTGAAGGTGGTATAATAGCTTAAAAATAATTATAGGTGAATATCTGAAATAAAATAGATGAATTAATGAGAGGAGGTGAAATTAGGTGAAATATAGTAAAAAACAAGGAGTATTTTTGCTTATGGTATTATTCTTTGCAATAATACTTTGTAGTACAACTTCTGCAGCAAATACAACCAACGTAACAACCGATGTCAATTCTAGTATTACTTCATTAAACGATACAAGTACTGCTATAGATCCTATAATTTCCGGTAAGGTTATAGAAAGCCCATCCAATTCTGGATTATCTGGAGTTTCAATTAGGGCTGAAACTACTGGAGGCAGTCTTTTAGCGGAAACAACAACAGGAACAAATGGTACATATTCTCTGAACTTTACCAGTTCTGATAAAACATTTAAAGTTACTGCAAGTAAGTTAGGTTATATTTCTTACACACAAAATGTGAATGTAAGTCCTAACGCAAATGATCCAAATACTCTATATGGCACTGCAAATTTTACACTATATAAATTACCTGCATACAGTGGTAATGCTTCAAGTTATGTATTAAATGTAGGCGTGCTTCCACAAGTTTTATTGGATCTTTACGCCGGAAAATCAAGTTCTT
>JAEZKE010000130.1 GCA_023436175.1 Methanobacteriota archaeon | reverse complement strand
ATCCCTGCGGTGACCACATCAAGTGCCTTTGACATTTTATCACTGTTAATTTCTAAATTATTAATTGTATTATTCCTAATTGTTTTGAGTTGTATTTTATAAAATTTGATTGAAGGTAAAACTTATTCTTAACTATATCATTTAGTAACACAGTGTTAAGCTGTTTCCCTGTTAGATCTATTGTGTTCCTAGTTTTCTTAAAAAACTGGGATCTAAAAAAATAAATATTTTATTCCATTCGATCATCTAAGTTGTAGTTGTAAGAACATATACTGTATTCATTTTCGTTCAGTTCAACTGCATAGTTTGCTACTTCTCTTTTGTATCCTGTGAGGGTGTTTATGAGATTAACATATATGCCCCCATCATCGATGAGAAGTTCGTTGTAGGAGGGATATGTATTTCCCCTGAGTTTTCTTGTTGTTGCAGTACCAGAATTTAGGGTCACCATCTTCTCTATCATCCAAACATTTGGAACATGTTTATGGCCGTTCAACACAAAATCAACTCCAGAATTCATAAATACTCGTAGTAGATCACCGGAATCTAACAGTATATTTCTTTCCCTGCCTGTTTGTGGTATGGGTAGGAGATGGTGATGGAACGTTACTATTTTGCACATGTCTTGAGGTATTTTTTCAAGCTCTGACTTTAACCATGCCAGCTGATCGTAGCCTATCTGACCATCGTTAATATCTGGTTCTGATGAGTCCAGTCCTGCGATTGCAAATCCTCCTGATTTATCTATATGGATAAATCTACGTTCACCGATCTGTTTTTCGAAATGGATTAGCCCCACATTTCTAGCGTCATGATTTCCTGGAATTACATGTACCTCAGATATTGATTTTAATTCATCAACAAATTCTGCTGCATCATCGTATTCATGAGAATATCCCTCGGTGGTAAGGTCTCCAGATACAATAATCAGATCTGGATTTTCATTGGCTACCTGGCTTAATAAATTGTTTTTAAGTTCCAGTGAAAAGGTTTTCTCACCAAAATGGATATCTGATACTTGAATAATCTTTTTTTGCACATAGATCACCGAAGAGTTGTTTTAATTTACCATACCCTGAACAGGGAATGATAACATTGGAAAAAAATATGAAAATTTAAGCCTCAGGGGGGATTTGAACCCCCGGCCTATGCCTTACCAAGGCATCGCTCTACCCCTGAGCCACTGAGGCATTTTAAATTTATTTATGATTGAAACTTAAAATTTTACTGTTTTAACAAGACTAAAATTGAATAAAAGTGCAGGGGATGGGATTCGAACCCACGTAGGCCTACGCCAGAGGATCTTAAGTCCACCCCCTTTGGCCAGCTCGGGCACCCCTGCATACAATCGAACTTAGTTTACATCCTATATTAAGTTAACGGTTTTTGGGTTCAGGTTGTTGGTTACTGGAACATTATATTATAAATTGAAATCCCATTAGTTAAACTGATATTATCATTCCAAACTATTTTATTCCCTATTTAAATCTAACACAAATCTATATAAGAAATTTAGCCAATATAATACATCAAAAAAATTGTAGGGTGGTATAAAAACGATGGAAGTCCAGTCAGAATATTGTGGATACTGTGGATCTTGTGTGACTGTGTGTCCAAATGGAGTTATTGAACTTACTGAAAATGGATTGAAGGTTGAAACAGGATGCACAGACTGCGGCAACTGCGTTTATGTATGTCCCCTCGGAGCACTGATGGTGAACAAGGATGATGACTAAACTCAAATACGACGTTGTTGTGGTAGGTGCAAGGGTAGGTGGGTCAACTTCGGCATTGTTCGCATCAAAATCAGATGTTGATGTTTTGATGATAGAAAAAAGACAGGAAATTGGTAGTCCTGTTCAGTGTGCAGAAGGAGTTACCTACAACACATTTGAAACCCTCGAGATGAAACCATCAGAAAAGTACGTTCGATCCAGAATTAAAGGAGCCAATATTCATGCTCCTGACGGCAGGTGCATAAATTATGAAGGCGGTGTTGCAGAAGGTCTAGTTTTAGATCGTAAGGTGTTCGATAAAGAATTGGCATCTGAAGCTGCAAAATCCGGTACTGATATCATGGTTAAAACACCGGTCAAAGATCTTATTATCAAGGATCACAAGGTTTGCGGAGTGGTTGCTAAGCATCTGGGAGAAACCATCGAGGTGAAAGCCGACGTTGTAATTGCTGCAGATGGTATCGAATCCAACATGGCAAGAAAGGCAGGCCTGAAAACAATTCAATCTCCAGAGCAGATATGTTCCTGTGCACAGTATGAAATGGTGGGAGTGGATACTGATCCTAACTACTTGGAATTCTACTTTGGGGAAAAAGTGGCCCCTAAGGGGTACTTATGGATATTTCCAAAGGGTGATGGTGTGGCAAATGTAGGGGTGGGTATCCGAAGTAACGATAACACACCTCTTTACTATTTGGATAAATTTGTTTCCAAGCTGGATGCAACTCCTGTTGAACTCAACATCGGAGGAGTGCCTGTTTCAGGACCGATAGAAAAAACCTACACCGACGGTTTCTTAGTTGTTGGAGATGCAGCAGGACATGTTGATCCAGTTACAGGAGGGGGAATACACCCAACAATTAGCTGCGCCAGGATTGCAGGGGAAGTTGCAGCAGAATCTGTAAAAAATGAAGACAGCTCTGAAAAATATCTAAAAAACTATGAAAAACTATGGAGAAAAGAAGTTGGAAAGGGTTTATCACAATCTGCTAAATACAGAAAAATGGCTGATAAACTCACTGATTCTGATATGAAT
>JAEZKE010000119.1 GCA_023436175.1 Methanobacteriota archaeon | reverse complement strand
AATCACATAAAGTGAGCATATAATCAATCATAGGCAAGACATTTTTAAATGGTGAATAACATAATTTATTTAACTTATAGATTGAATAAATTTTAATTGATTACATCTAACTGGTTAAAAACCTTATTGTGATTAAATAAAATGAATATTTACTATTTAATAATTTGATATAAATAAAGGTGATTTATATGGCGAGTGAAATTGATACCCTCATAAAAAACTTGAAAGATGGAGATGTAGAAGTTAAAAAGGAAGCAGCAGAAGAAATTGGTAAATCCGGAGATTCAAATGGAATTGAACCTCTTATCGGCGCTTTTACGGATGAAAGCCCCGCAGTTAGATTTCAAGCTGCTAAATCTCTTGGAGAAATAGGAAATCCTGCAATAGAGCCTTTAATGGAAGCTTTAAAAAATGATAAAGAAGGAAATATCAAAAAATATGTTACTCTTGCCCTTAAGGACATTGGTGATATCAGCGTTGTTGATACTTTAATTGAAGTTTTAAATGATGAGGATTTTGCAGTTCGAAAGTTTGCAGCAAAGGCTTTAGGAGAAATAGGCGATAAAAAAGCTGTCGAGCCTCTCATTGAATCATTAACTGATGAAGATTGGGGTGTTAAGGTAGCTACACTTAAAGCGCTTGGTGATCTTGGTGATGAAAGAGCTATAGACCCAATTAAAAAAGCAAGAAGGGCTGCTACTGGAGATAAAGACCTTAAAAAAGTTGCAAATAAAGCTTTAAAGAAAATAGGCAAATAATTTTATTCAAAAGGTATTAATTAAAAATTAAATTTAAAAATTCTTTAGGTTAAGTTCCTTCTTTTTTTCTTATTTTTTTAAGAATATTACCCATGACACCGCCTTTTTCCAGTTCCTTGATGGTTTTATCCTTTTCCTGGACTACATCCCAAAGCAGTTCATGACTTTTCTTTAGTTTATCGTATTCATCTTTAGTTAATTCTAATTCATTTATTTTAATTCGTAATGATTCTTTTTCAAGGGTACGTAAATCAGTTAATCGTTTAGCTTCCCTTTCAAGATCTTTATTAACGGCTTTTAAATCAGTATATTGAGTGTAAACATTATTAAGTCCTTCTATATCATTATTTAGCATTTTAATTTCAGCTTGATAGCCGTCATTAATCTTTTTAATGTCTAACTGAAGTTCTTCAATTTGTATTTCATGTAGATCATTGAGATTTCTTATTTTTTCATCTCGTTCCATTAATTCCTGATCTTTTTCATTTAATAACTCTCTTAGATTAAGAATTTCGTGATCTTTTTCGCTTAATGATTGTTTTAGTTCATTAACATTGGAACTTATGTCCTTTGACTCCTGAAATTCCTGATCAAAGTCTGCTTTACTTAAAATTACAATATCTTCAACATCTTCAAAATTAGTGCCTTCTATCTGTTCCTTTTTAACAGGTATCATATACCTGCGGGTAACTTTTTTAGCGCCATCTTCTGATTTTGTCTTAGATGTCCTTTCATATTTTTTAAGTTTGCAGTATAAAACGGAGATGTTTTTCATTGAATGTGAATATAATAATTCATAGTATATAACTTTTGAGTTGTTTTTAGATTAAAATGAATGGGGGAGTCTGATAATAAATTATTTAGATAAAAACATACATATTAAATGACATGAAAGCGGATCCAGAAAAAATTAAGATTTATTCATCTGAAACTGGAAATGTAGAACTGATGGAAAAAGTGGAAAAAACTGATGAAGAGTGGAAGAAGATACTTACGTCCGAACAGTTTGATGTAGCAAGAAAAAAAGGTACTGAATTGGCATTTACTGGTAAATATCATGACTGTCATGAAGATGGAATCTACAAGTGCGTATGTTGCGACATTGATTTATTTGATTCTAAAACAAAATTTGAATCGGGAACTGGTTGGCCTAGTTTCTGGGAACCTATTGCAGAAGAAAATGTAAAGACAGAATTAGATGAAAGCCATAATATGGTTCGAACTGAAGTTTTGTGCACCCTTTGTGATGCTCATTTAGGTCATGTATTTGATGATGGCCCTCCACCAACAGGAAAAAGGTACTGCATGAATTCTGCATCTTTAAAGTTTGTAAAAAGATGATCTTTTTACTAAATCTTTCAGTTAATATATTTTTTATTTTATTTTTCTATTAAACTGTATATATCGTCACGTCTGCCACTTAATACGGGTAATTCCTTGCGTACTTCATTAACTCTTGATAATTTTATATCTGCATAAACTATTTCTTCTTTTTCACCCGCTCTGTTTAGAATTTCACCCCATGGGTCAACAACCATGGAATTACCATATGCTATATATGAGAGTTCTTCATTCCTGGCGGGTGATGCAGCGGCCATATAAATCTGATTATCAATTGCCCTTGATCTAATCAAAGTCTCCCAGTGTGCAGGGCCAGTGGTCATGTTGAATGCTCCAGGTACAACAATTAGTTGTGCCCCTTTAAGTGTCATCAGCCTCAAAAGTTCAGGAAATCTCATATCATAGCATATTGCCACTCCAATTTTACAGAATTCACTGTCAATTACGGTTATCTGATTACCTGC